>CAZHPL010000007.1:0-9418 GCA_964534495.1 uncultured Lishizhenia sp. | reverse complement strand
TTGGGCAGCACCATCTGTTACAACAGGAACATCTGCGGGTTCTGCACAATCTGCACAATCTCTAATTAGCCAAACGTTAACAAAAGGAGGTACATCTTCTGGTACTGCAACATACACAGTTACGCCAACTTCGGGTACATGTTCTGGCAACACATTTACAGTTACAGTTACTGTTAATCCAAAACCAGTTATTACTAATAAAACTGCTACTGCTTGTTCTGGTACTGCATTTACTGTTTCCCCAACAGGTGTTCCAGCTGGGACATTGTATACTTGGGGTAATCCAACTTTCAATCCATTAGGAGGTTTATCAGGAGAGACTGTTGAGCCACTTGGTGCTTCATCTGTATCTCAAACTTTATCATTACCGATTGGAACAACAACAAGTGCAACTGCAACTTATGTAGTTACTCCAACTTCAGGAATTTGTGCAGGAAATACGTTCAATGTTGTTGCGACTATTAATCCTTTACCTCAGGTTACAGATCAAACCGCAACAATTTGTAGTGGTGCAGCATTTGCTGTAACTCCAACAGGAATTCCTACTGGTACAACCTATACTTGGTCTGCACCAACTGTGGTTTCAGGTACAGTTTCAGGTACAAGTGCACAAGCAACTGGCGTTTCAACGATTGGACAAACCATAAACAATACTGGTACATCTGTTGCCATTGTTGATTACACGGTTATACCATCAGCTACAAATTGTCCAGGAACAGCATTCCATGTTGTTGTGACTGTAAATCCTAAACCAACAATCGCAGCTGATCAAACTGCCACAATTTGTAGTGGAAGCACTTTTACTGTTACTCCTACAGGTGTGCCTTCAGGAACTACTTACACTTGGGGAACACCAACTGACGGACCAATAAACTCAATTAATGGAGAATCATCTCAGGCAATTCCTCAAACAGAAATTAGCCAAACATTAATAAATACTACTTCTTCAGTTGCTAGCGAAACTTATGTTGTTACACCAACGACAGGTTCTTGTACAGGATCTACGTTTAATGTAATAATCACAGTAAATCCTAAACCTGTATTTGGATTAACGAAAACAAATCCGACACAATGTAATGGAACGAATGGAACAATATCTATTACGGGATTAACAGCAAGTAGTTCTTACAATTATTCATACGAATACAATTCAGTTGAAACGGGTCCAATTACAGCAAGTTCAAATGCTTCAGGTCAAATAGCTTTAGCAAATTTCGCATCTGGAACGTATAATTTTTGGTTAACAAATGTTTCTACTGGTTGTCAATCAGATACTGTTTCTGTTTCATTAACTAACCCAAATGCTCCTGATATTACTGACATTCAAGATCAAGTATTGTGTGGAACAAGTTATACATTACCTGCAATTACAGGAACAAATTTACCTGGAACTCAAGCGTATTATTTAGCTGCTGGTGGAGTAGGTCCGACGGTGGCTGTTGGAACTGTTGTAACGGGTACTGCAGGTTCTTCTGTTTCATATACTTATTACATATATGCTGCAACACCAGGTGGTTGTTCAGATGAAGAAAGTTTCACAGTAACGATTCATCCTCTTCCAGTTGTAACTTCTCAAAGTTCAATTTGTCTTGGAAACAACGTAACTATTTCGCCAACTTCAGGAGGTTCTTGGGTGAGTAACAGCCCTGCCGTAGCAACAATTAACAACAATGGTGATGTTTCAACTTTGACTGCTGGTTCTTCAACATTTACCTACACAGATGCGTTGACAGGATGTTCTCAGACAACTTCAGCAATGACAGTTAAACCATTGCCAACAGCTAATGCTGGTTTGAACGACACAATTTGTTCGAATGGCGTTGCTAATCTTACTGGAATTATTGGCGGAAGTGCAACTTCAATAGCATGGTCTTCAAACGGATCGGGTGTTATTGCTCCTACAAATAGTGCTAATGCAACCTTTACACCAAGCCCAACCGATATCTTAAATGGAAACGTAATAGTTACTTTAACTGCAACAGACGCAACAGGTGTTTGTACATTTGCAACAAGCACTAAAACAATTGTAATAGATGCAGCTCCAACTGCTAATGCAGGTTCAAATCAAGTAATTTGTTCTTCTGGGACATTACCATTGAGTGGTTCAATTGGTGGAACGGCTACAAGTGGAACATGGTCAACTAGTGGATCTGGCACCTTTTCACCAGATGCAAATACTCTAAACGCTACATATACCCCTAGTCAGGCTGATATAAACTTTGGGGTTGTGACTATTACATTGACCACAAATGACCCTTATGGCCCATGTAATGCAACTAGTAGTTCTTTCATTTTAACAATAAACCCACAAGCAACCATTAATGCTGGAAATGACATTGTAGTTTGTAAAGGTTCACCTGTTTCGTTAAACGCACTCATAGGTGGTTCAGCAACATCAACAACTTGGTCAACAACGACAGGTGGTTCTTTTACAAATGCTAATAGTGTTTCAACAACTTACCAACCAACATTGGCTGAATACGCAGGAGGAACAATAACATTAACAGTTACAACAAATGATCCAGCTGGTCCGTGCCCTGCGGTAACAGACGATATTAATGTCTCTTTTGCTAATCCTGCAACAGTAAATGCGGGTATTGATCAAACGATTTGTAGTGGACAAACAGCTTCATTGACAGGTGTATATGGAGGTTCAGCATCAGGTGTCACATGGCAATCCACAGGGGTGTTTGCTCCAAATCCCAACTCATTAACTGTTGATTATACACCAACAAATGCTCAAATTACAGCTCAATTAGCAACGATTGTATTAATGACAGACGATCCAGCTGGTCCTTGTCCAGCAGCTACGGATACAGTTTTAGTACATATTAACCCTACACCAACAGTTGCTACAGCAGGAAACTTAACAATTGGTTCTGGAAATACGACGAATGTTACTATTTCTTCTAATGTTCCTTCAGCAACATTTACATGGTCTGCAACAGATAATGTAAACGTTACAGGTGAAAGTACAACAACAAATACTTCTACTACAATTGCAGATTATTTGGAGAATTTCACAATAAATCCTGAAGTTGTAAACTACACTGTAACTCCAACCGTAAGCGCCACAGGATGTACGGGTGCTCCAACAGTTGTTAATATTACAGTTGTACCAATTCCAACGATGGACGACCCAGCTGATCAATTGATGTGTAAAGATGTTGCTACACTTACGACCAACTTTACATCCTCGTATCCAGGAGTTGTTTTCCACTGGTCTGCTTCTTCCGATTGGTCGAACATTGGAATGCCTTCGCAAAGTGGAATCGGAAATATCACATCGTTTAGCTCATTAAATTCTACGACAAATAATTTAGTGGTTACAATTGACGTTACTCCGCATTTGAACGGAATACCAGGGATTCAACAATCGTTTACGTATACGATTTTACCTCGCCCAACTGTAAATGATCCTTCTGATATTGTAGTTTGTTCGGGTACATCAATTCCTACTATTGTTTTTGGAGGAAGTCATACAACAACTGATTACAATTGGTCAAATACAAACACGGCAATTGGTCTAGGGGCTTCTGGAAACGGAGATATCAGTGGATTTACACCAACAGTGCCTTTGGTTGCACCTTATGCACCAATTGTTTCAACAATTACAGTTTCACCTTCGTTAAACGGTTGTTTAGGAACTCCTCAAACGTTTACGATAACTGCAAAACCAGTTCCAGTAATGAACCCAGTTCCAGATAGAACCATTTGTCAGCCAAACATTTCTTCTGCCATCAACTTTAGTGGGATACCTGCAGGAACTATTTATAATTGGGGTCAAAGCAATCCAACAATTGGCTTGAGTCCTGCAAGTTCAACAGGAAATATACCTGCTTTTGCTACTGTAAATCAAGACTCAACAATTCATTACGATTCTATTGTCGTAACACCAACATTTGCAGGTTGCGCAGGAGTTAAAGATACATTTGTTATTACCGTAAATCCTGCTGTAATGGTAAGTCACGTTCCTGACTTTACGTATTGTCATGGTGATTTATTCCCCGGTGTTGTTCCAACATTAAATGTTCCGGGTGCAACTTTGACATGGACGTGTTCTAATATTTCAATTAGTTCAGACCCTATTACTGGCGTGCCTCAAATTACGAGCCCAGGAACAGGTTTCCTACCTCCTTTCAATACCTACAATACTTACAACCAAACATTACTAAACCAAATTATTCCTAATCAGGTTGCAATGTTTAAACTTGTGCCTTCATTGCCTGGTTGTCAAGGAGTTATTGATACTTTCTATATTACAGTTAAGCCTCGACCTGCTGTATTCTTGAATCATACTAATCAGTCTATTTGTCATGGTGCAAATTGGTTGCCAGTAAACTTTACATCAACTATTTCTGGGACAAACTTTGCTTGGGAAACGGATAATACTTCAGTTGGTGTTGGACTTCCTCCAAGTGGTAATGGAAATTTACCATCTTATCAAGGAAATGCAGGGATTTTCCCACAGACAGGAGTTTTTCATGTTACGCCAACTTTTAATGGTTGTATTGGAACAGATTCAGTATTTAGTATTCAAGTGAGTCCTGTACCAACCGTTGCTCCGGTTCCTGATCAAATTTGGTGTTCTGGAGACAATACAAACCAAGTCAACTTAACGGGAAATCAAGGAGCTAATGCAACTTACAATTGGACAAATTCAAACATATCTATTTGGCCAGGAGGAAATGGTACACCATCAGGTACAACGACTATTCCTTCTTTTGAAGCAACAAACATCTCTTTAATCAATCAAATTGATACGTTTGTTGTTACCCCTAAATTAAATGGATGCTATGGTGTAAGTGATACGTTTACGATTTTCGTAAAACCTATTCCACATATTTTGCCAGTTGCTGATCAATCATTGTGTGCAGGTGATTCTACTCAACAAGTTTGTTTCACGTCGACAACAATGCAAAGTCAAACATCATTTGCTTGGCAAAATGATAACACAGCAATTGGTTTAGGAGCAAGTGGAACCGGAACTTGTATTCCTTCTTTCCTTGGAGGAAGTAGTGGAAATTACACAATCGCAACAATAACTGTTACTCCAACTTTACAAGGATGCGTTGGGCCGGATTCAATATTTACAATACAGACAGTTAATCCAATTCCAATCGCTTATCCTCAAACCGATCAAATATTATGTGCGGGAGCTACAACTAATCCGGTGATTTTTACTGGAAACAACCCAACTCCAATATTCCATTGGTACAATTCAAATCCATCCATTGGTTTATCTGCTTCGGGAACAACTGCAATAGCATCGTTTACTGCACATAATGGTTATGATCCTGTTACTGGTATTGAAACGGGAACAACTGACCAAATCGCTACCATTATATGTGTACCAGAAAACAGTGGTTGTTTTGGAGATACCATTACATTTAATTTCACTGTTAAAGCAATTCCAGACGTTATCGTTTCGACTGTAAACCAAACGGTTTGTTCAGGAAATAATACCATTCCAATCAACTTGTCCTCAAATGTTGTTGGTACAGATTTCCCATGGTTCCAAACGAATCCTTCCATTTTCAACCCTTCTGGTTCAAACGGTGGAGTAGGAAATATCCCTTCATTAGTTACATTAAATGGTGGAAGTGATATATTAACAGATACCATTATTTTTACACCAACTAGAAACGGATGTACTGGAATCAAGGATACAGCATTTATTACAGTTAATCCTGTTTCTACGGTTACAATTCCGAATATTTCTCATGTGTATTGTAGTGGGGACAGTATTATACCTGTTCATTTCAGTAGTAATAATCCAGCGACAGTATTTAACTGGACATGTAATCCAAACACTGCAATTGGGTTACCTGCTTCGGGAACTGGAGATTTTGATTCTTTAGTAATAACAAATACTTCTTTAACGAATCAAGTTGTTACTGTAACCGTTACACCAAGTATTGGTAACTGCCCTGGAATACCTTCTTCGTTTACTATGTTGGTTAAACCAATACCTTATGTTGTAACACCACAAAATCAAATGTTATGTTCTGGTAACAGTACTTCATCTATAACAATGTTTGGTAATTTGGCAGATTCCACCATCTTTACATGGACTGTAACAAGTGGTAACTACACAGGTTCTGGATTCCCAAATAGTGGAGTTGGAGACATATCTGCGTATCCATTGAGTAATACTTTTACTGATGTTCAAACAATTACTACTTGTATTCATCCATCACTTAATGGATGTGATGGGGCAGATTCTTGTTTTACAATTACAATAAATCCTGTTTCAACTGTAACGAATGTACAGGACATTACAACTTGTGCGGGTGTGCCAGTAACTATAGCGCCATTCAATAGTCCAAACCCAATAACAAACTTTGTTTGGTCGAATAATAACTCGACAATTGGTCTTGGTTCAAGTGGAAATGGAAATATTCCAACGTTTACTCCAGTCGCATTCCCTCCAAACATCAACGTTGCTGAGATTGTAGTAACACCTTATGTGAATGGATGTCCTGGAACAAATGATACAATGTATGTAAACGTTAAACCAATTCCGTTGGCTAACCCTGTATCAAACCAAGTACTTTGTCATAATCAAAACACCAATGCAGTTGTGTTTACAGGAAATGTTCCAAACACGAATTATGCATGGACACAAACGAATGCTTCAATAGGTTTAGTAGGTTCTGGATCAAATAGTATACCTTCGTTTACAGCTATTAATACAACTTATATTCAACCGAATATTCCAGCAGATTTGGTAGATTCGATTTATATTACACCAACCGCTAATGGATGTGCTGGTTCAGTAATTTCCTTCACGTACACTGTTCACACTTTACCAAGAGTAGATGCAGGTTCTGATACGACTATTTGTATCGGTCAATGTGCAACTTTATTTGGAAGTGGTGCTTCGGGTTACCAATGGAACAATGGAGCTCAAAATGGAGTGCCTGTTTGTCCAACACAAACAACTGTTTATACTGTAGTGGGAACGGATACTAATTTGTGTCAGAATACCGATTCAGTAACTGTAAATTACATCAACTTACCGCCACCGGTTGTGAATGCAGGTTTAGATTCAGCACTGTGTTATGGTGAAAGTATTACCCTTTGCGCTGGTGGGGATGCTGATGTTTTCCAATGGAACAATGGCATTATTGATTGTCAAGAGTTTACACCACAACAAACAAACACGTATGTCCTTACTGGAACTGCATTAAATGGTTGTGTGACGAAAGATACTGTTCAAGTAATTGTAAATCCACTTCCAATCATTACCGCTAATGCTACAGATACATTTATGTGTAGAGGTGAGACTTTGATTCTTTGGGGATCAGGAGCAGATACTTACATTTGGGATAACAATGTTGTGGACAGTGTTGGTTTTGTTCCAGACTCGACAGGTACTTATACAGTTTTTGGTACAGATATTCACGGTTGTAAAGACACAGCTGACGTTCATGTGGTTGTGAATGATATCCCTACATCTTTGTTCTCTACAGACATGAATTTTGGAGGATGTTTACCTTTTACGCCTACATTTACAGACTTATCTGAACCTGCTTCAGTCCAATGTACATGGATTTTTGGAGACGGAAATGTATCGAACCAACTTGGAACGGTAACCAACTTCTATGATAGTTATGGTTGTTATGACGTAACACTTGTTACCACTACAGCAGAAGGTTGTGCAGACACACTTACACAACAAGATGTAGTTTGCGTGAATCAAATAGTAGCGGATTTCGATCCAAGTGCTATTCAAATGCCTATTTCGAATCCAGAATTTGATTTTACAAATACATCCGTAAATGCTACAAGTTATGAATGGAATTTTGGTGATAATACCGGAAGTGATTTCGTTCATACACACCATACGTATGATGATATAGGTTGTTATCCTGTTACTTTAACAGCTTTTGCGCAGGATGGATGTTCAGATAGCATTACAATTGTTGTTTGTGTTAAAGATGAAGTATTATTCTATGTGCCTAATACATTCACACCAGACGGAAACGGAGTCAATGATTCATTTATACCAGTGTTAACTGCTGGATATGATAGAACAGGTGGGTATGAGTTTAAAATTTATGACCGTTGGGGAGAAATGATATTCTTCACTGATCAAGTATTACAAGGTTGGGATGGAACTTACAACGGTGAAAAAGTTCAATTTGGAACGTATACTTGGACCATTCGATTCAAAGATTCACAAACAAACGAAGTTTATGAGTCTACTGGTCATGTTAATGTATTGAGATAATGAAAAAACAATTTTTAATCGTAATTGGATGTGCGGTTTCCTTCATGGGATTTTCGCAAATTCAATTAACTGCAAGTGATTTTGCTAACCAAAATGATACATTAAGAATAAGTCAAAGCAGTATTCAAGGACAGTATTACACTGTTTCTGATACTGCTTATACTTGGGATTTTAGTCAACTTGTACCACAAACACAATACTTAAAACAATTCAGTACAATTGGTTGGAGTTCAATAGCGGTTCAAGCAGCATATGGACCATTTGCCCCTTCTGATTACAAAGCAAGTTATTTCTTGCTTTCGCGTGATTTGCAACTGGATCAATTGAATCAATTTTTACCCGTTACATTATCTGACTTGAATGCTTATTTCAAAAAATCAAATGATTTCATCACACAAATTGGTTATTCAGTTGCAGTTGACGGAAATTCGTTGCCTTTTAAATCAGATACCATTGAAACAAGATATCGCTTTCCATTAAATTTTGGTGATACAATCAACACCTCTGGCTATACTTATATTGATTTGAATCCAGCGGCAGATGTTAAAATCAAACAACACAGAAGCGTTCAAATTGCTGTGGATGGGTATGGTACATTGATTACACCTTTTAGCACGTATGAAGTCTTAAGGTTGAAAAGAACAATCAACGAAGTGGATTCCGTTTACCAAACTTTTTTCGGTACTGGAAGCTGGTTTGCTCCTCCTCCAAGTGTTACTTCTGAATACGAGTGGTTAAGCATGAACGGAAAAGATGCAATTCTTAAAATTGTTGAAAATACCGCCAATGGAAATACGCAAGTTCGTTCCGTTGAATATCAAGACATTTACAGAGGATTAGATGCTGGAGTTTCTGAGAATACTTTAGTTGCTCAAGTGTACCCAAATCCTGTTAGTGAGAAAATTACAATTGCTTCAGAAACTGAAATCAATGCATTTCACATTTTTGACCTTAAAGGGAAAGAGCTGATGTGTTCAAAAAATACGTTTGGAAATACGTTTGAAATTCCAGCTAACCAATTAACAAGTGGTGTTTATCTTTTGAAACTGCAATCGGATTCAAAACAAACCACAATTCGTTTTATTAAAGAATAAAGGCAAATCCGTCTATCGCTGTTCACTTTGGTGGAGAGAGGAAAGTCCGGGCAGTATAGAGCGTCGTACTTCCTAACGGGAAGGTCTT
>CAZHPL010000006.1:0-34115 GCA_964534495.1 uncultured Lishizhenia sp. | reverse complement strand
GCCTGCTTGCTCACGCGTTGAAGTGCCTGTCGCAAAACTACCCACACGAAGAGGACCTTGAACGTTTGCATTGTTGTTAAAAACAGTGTTTGCTCCTGCATTGGAAGCTACTTCGTTGTTTGCGCCGCTGTTGCTGATGCCTGTTGCGCCTGTAATTGATGTTGTTCCCCATGCAAATTCATTCGCAACCGGTGTTAATCCTCCTCTACATGCTTTTTCAAATTCCAATTCGGTCATAGGTCTAAGTGCAGCCCAATCGGCAAAAGCAGCTCCGTCCATCCACGACAAGAAATTACAAGCCACATTGCCAAAAGTGCCTCCATTTAGCGTTGCATCTCCCGAAGTCCAAGAAATGTTATTGCGGTTGATCACAGCGTCAGATGCTTTACCAGTTAAATTGTACGTACCTCCTGTGATATCTCTAGAAGTTTTTTGATTATTATCTAAAACGTTAAAAAAATCAATCCATTGTTGTTGCGTAATTTCATATTTCATGCAATAAAAGGCATTGAATCCTTTCGGGAAAGCTGCAGGGAGCGTTCGTGTAGTTGTGTTGTTAAAATCGTCTGTGGTAAACATTCCAGAAGCATTGTTATTTGCAAGGTTACCGTTTGCTGTACCCCCTAATGTCAATGCATTTTCGGAAGAAATGGTTAAAGGAGAATTAGTAGATCCATTTCGAAAATGTCCTTGAATGTTAGTTGTAGTTCCATCACCTACATTAAATGATCCTTGTGGCACATACACCATTTCGACAGCAAAAACTTTAATATCCACAGATTCACCATCTAAAATATTATTTGCTCCGTAATTCCAACGAATTTGTAGACCTGTTTGCGTAAATGTGCCAAAACCATTTCCGCTTCGATGTACAAAAACACCCATTGCAGGATTGGTGTTAGGGTTATACGGATTGGCAGTGTTCAGTAGTCCTGGAGTAATTGAAGAAGCAGTACCAGAACCCGTAAAATGCCCTGAGTTATCTAAAAAGGCATGCATCCAAGGTCCAGATCTAACTCTATATTTAACAAAAACCCAAGCCGCATCCCAATTTGCAGCCCCATTCGAAATTCTCCACGAATTTTGCCAATTAACATCAAATTTTACAAAAGAGTAACCAGAACCCGAATTATTTACAAGTGAAATATTAGAAATGGAGATGTTATTCGCAAAAAAATTACTTTGAGCTGTAATTACCATTAAATTTAAAATAACCCAAAAATTAATACGTTTTGTAAAAGTTAACATGTTGCTTTTTTTTGTGCAAAACTATATTGTTCAACATGTGTAGAACAAATCAAGATTGATAACTTTTTGTTAACTGAAATATAGAAAACAATAAATTATTTATAATAATTAAAATGTAACTTATTAATTATCATATAAATAAAACACAATTAATATTAACTAATTTATTATACTAAAACATTCCATTTTTGAATTCAAACTTAATTAAATGTTAAGTTAATTTTGTAATTCGAAAAAATTGAAACAAATAATGAACCAACTAAAGAAAATAACTTTAATATTTTTATGTCAAATTATTAATATTACATATATGCAATCTAAATCAATTAGAGAAATTGATAGTGTATTTTATATGTCAAATTATAATCAATTAATATTAAGTAGATTTAGAAAATCTGAACTTAGCAAGTACATTAATAATTCAACAACAGATAACAAATTAAAAATAGATTATATCAAGCTTCACCAAGTAAATAATAAATTAGTGCCATCTTTAAAACTTCTTCTTCGACTTAGAAAAGAATCTAAAAATGTGAATAAATTCATTTATATGATGAGTACTTTTCATTTATCGACAAAATTTAGAAGTGTTAACAAAATGGCAATGATTAGGTTAATGAATGAAGCAAAGAAAATAAATAGTGAATTAAATTACCTCCCTTTACAAAATGAATTGAACGAAATCTATGCAAGTTATAACTTCGAAGAAAAACATAATTATAAAAAGTCAATATACTATTGGAGATTGAGTCATAAATATTGGAATAATGCTAAAAATAAATTTAAATCAACTTCAATACTAAATAATATTGCCCTTTCTTACATGAAGATGAATAATATTAATAAAGCAATTCAAACTTACAATTACGCTCTAAATGATTTCAAAAAGCCTAAAACAAAAAATGATATTTTCGTATTATTACTTGTAAAACTAAACCTTGCTAATTGTTATGTGAAATTTGAAGAATTTGAAAAAGCCTATTTTTTATATAATGAATTTTATGAGTTTTGTGCAAAAAACGAAGATTTTTATTCAAGTGTACCTGAAGTAACCAAAAATTTAATTTATATAAATAAAAAATTAAATAGGAAAGAAAGAAATGAAAAAATAATTGAGTATTTGAAAAAACAAGTAATACAAATAAATGACCATACTATAAAAGTTGAATTCTACAATATTTTATTCAATTTCTATCTAGATATAAATGATAATTATCAAATTCAAAAATATGGAAGAAAATTATTGCTTTTCCAAGAGAAAAAAAATCAGCTTTTTATTGACGATGTTAATTTCATAAACGAACAACTAACCAAAACCACCATTTCCTCCCTCGAAGAATCCTTCCAAGCACAAGCCAAATACGAAAAACAAAAAAGTTTGGCAGCCTATTCTATCATAGCATTGTTCTTAGTCAGTGGTTCGGTATATTTTTATCAAAAGCGTAAAACCGATCAAAAAGCAGAAATAATCCTCGAAAAAGAAGAAGAAATTGAATCGATTGAATCCGATTTATTATTTGTGCAACAACAACAGCAACAAGAGAAAATGTTGGCATTGCAAATGAACATACAAATTAAAAATGCTACTGCTCAGGCTTTTTCTGAAAAGTTAAAGGAGTTGAAACGTAAAAAAGAAATGAACACCGAAGATGTCATTAAAGAATTACAGGTACAAATCAACAATTTACTAAGTATCGATAAGAAAAACACTACTTTAACTGAAGACACTGAGTCTGAGAAGAAAAAATTCAACGATGCTTTACGCAAATTGTATCCCGATTTAACAAATCAAGAATTACAATTGTGCAACTATTATCGCATGAATCTAAGCGCTAAAGAAATTGCAACCATTGAAGGTATTACTCCCGGTAGTGCCCGCGTTTATAAAAACAAAATCAAAAACAAATTAGGCTTAAAACAAGAAGATAGTGTTAATGAATATTTGATGCGACTCGTTGTTTGATTTTTTCTTGGGACGTTCTTTTTAATGATTTAATTGTCTTTTACTCACAACTCAAACTTAAACGGCAAATTAAATTGTATGGCTGTCTTTTTGCCATTTGTTGAACCCGGAATCCAGTCGGGCATTTGTCGAATAACGTTTAGTACTTCTTTATCAAAATGGCGTGAACCTTCCACACTTTTTAATATGATAGGGTTAAGGATTTTACCTGTTGTATCAATGGTGAATTGGGCATACACCGTTCCTTGAATCCCCTTTTTTTTCTCCCATTTTGGATAGCTTAAGTGTGTTTTTATGAACTGCATTAAAGCGTCTGTACCTCCTGGAAATTCAGGCATTATTTCAGCAATCATAGGTGGTTCAATTACCTCAATGACCATCTCACCAAGAGTAGTTGGTTCATCTATCACTTTTGGTGGAAGCACACTTATCCCTCCGGAAACAATACCTTCTGCTGTAGCGGTGTAATCACCTTCAACACTTTTTGGTAGTACAATTTTTACCTGTGATGGTTCATCTGTCCCTTTTTTTTCAGTTGCTTTTGGCGCAGAAATCTCCGTTTTATGAATTCCTTTTTTGATGCCCGAAAGTGTAGGTTGTTGCTCGCATGACATCAAGGTAAGCGTTGCCATGGAAAGCAAATAGAACGACAAATTCGTGTTGCGATGTTTTTTCTCCAAATTTTTGATGACCACCAACGTTTCTTCGTGCGTGATGTCAAATTGATGTTTGTATGCTCTACCGCAAACGTTTTGGTTTTTATTTTCCAACAAGTATTGAAGCATTTCAACACGTGACATTTGGGTAAAATCCATTACACTTTTCTCGCAAACACTACAGTGTCTCGAAAGAACGCCTATTTTCATTTTATCCCAGTCTTCTTGACAAGGAACAGCAATGTTGGGTTTCATGGATTGTTTTTTGAAGAACGCTAAATTTTATAATTTATTGAAAGTCAATTAATTTTTCGATTTCGTAAACGCATTTAGATGTAGCACCTTGCGCTTCCGTCATGAAATTTAAAATGGATGAACTGTTCATTGTATCTATGGATTGAACAAATGCGACTAAGTCGGAAGCAGCATGAATTTCTTTTGCAAACCCTTTTTGAAGGAAAACAGTTGCTTCGGGAAACTTGTCGTGTTTAGGTCCAAAACATACAGGTAAACCAAAAATCGCAGGTTCCAAAATATTGTGTAAACTACCTGAAAATCCTCCTCCAACAAATGCCATTTTACCAAAATAATACGCTGAAGCCAAATGCCCAATGGTGTCTAAAAGTAAGATTTGCTCTCCTTTGAAATCAGTAAACTGGGTGAATCGTATCGCTTTTCCCGCAAAAATGGATTCCAAATCTCGGATATGTGACTCGGAAATAGAATGCGGAGCAATTATGATTTTTTGATTTCCTAACAATCCTAAAGCCTCTTTCAAAATGTTTTCTTCTTGTGGCCAACTACTTCCAAGAATAATCGCTTTTTCACTTTTCAAAAATTGTTCGAAAACAGCAAAATCGTTTTTTGATGACGAATTTAATTTATCTTGAAAATGTTGTTTGTTTTCCGCAACACGATCAAAACGTGTATCACCAACAACTTGAATTGATACGATGCCGATGCTTTTCAACAAGGTTTTTGAGCTTTCATTTTGAACACAAAACAACGTGAATTTTTGGAGCGTTTTAGCAAAGAAAGTACCGTACCAATGAAAATAAATCTGTTTTTCGCGCAATAAAGTTGAAATGGAAACCAATGGAATTTTTCGCTTAGCCGTTTCATGAATGAAGTTGGGCCAAAATTCATATTTTACGAATACAGCGATTGCAGGATTTAATTGGTCGAGAAAGAAACGTGCGTTTGAAGTCGTATCGAAAGGTAAGTACAGAAATTCATCCACGGAATGTTGGCGTTTGTGGGCGTGTTTCATGCCGCTTGGCGAGAAGAAAGTCACCACTAAAAAATAATCGGGATTGTTTTGTTTCAGTTGATTCATGACCGGCAAACCTTGGTCAAATTCACCTAAGGAAGCACAATGAAACCAAATGATTTTTTTGTTTTTGGAAAGCGACTGCACTTTTGATTTCCAATTTTTACGACCATGAATTCCTTCTTTTATTTTAGAATTGAATAAGGACGCAATGTGTAAAATTGCGATGAAAAGACGAATACCTGCGGAGTAAATGAATCGCATTTCGCTTAATCGATGTAATAATCTTTCGGTTGACGCTTATAGAAAGGAATATACCAACCGATTCGAAATCCATACTGTAGATCCAAGCGAAGAGCTTTTGAAACAGGCACATCCGGTTGGTCATAAAACAAGTTTCTGCGATTTTTAGTTAAGCCTTCTTGCATATAAAATCCACCGTAAAAGTTGTAAGCTCCAGAATTCGCTAAGAACGTATATCCAATAAATTGATGAAAATTGATGCCTGTTGTCAAGCGATCATAACCACGTTTGTAATCCAATTCTACAGATGGAATGACTTGTTCGTTCGACTCAATGCGAAGATGATGCAATAAATAACCAGCGCCAGCATGCACCAAAATCCCAGAGTTTTCGTTAGGGGAAAGAACAGGAATTACTTTTCCAATCAGGAAATTAGCATTTACACCACGCGGAAATACAGCCACTTTACCAACATCGCCATTCATGTCCGTGATATGTCCGTAATCATCGACCAATGCGTCAAAAAGTCCTGTCATTCGAATTTGGTTGCCAAAAATAAAATTAGCATCCATTCCATAATACCAGTTTTTGGAAGTCTTCCAACCCGCTTGAATACCAATATGATTCAAATAACCGTAGCGATCAGCTAAGTCTGCACCTGTAAAATTACCACCATAATGAATACCAATTAAAGGTGTTCCAATAACGGAGTCACGAACGTTGCGTTGTGCAAAAAGTGTAAAGTTGCTAAAAAACAAGAGAAGCAAAAACAGTTGTTTCTTCATGATTCAAAAGTAAGGAAAAAGTAAATAGTTGCTAATTATAAATTTAGCCTAATGATAATAAAGGTCTTATTTTGTCACACGGTAGAAATTAGTAACTTTGCGACCTTTGAAAAAGTGCAGATGAAAAAAATCCAAATGGTTGACTTAGTTACTCAATATGAGAAAATTAAGCCTCAAATAAGTGATGCCATTTTTGGAGTGTTGGAGAATGCTCAGTTTATTAATGGACCTCAAGTAACACAGTTTAAAGAAAAACTGGAGAATTATTTAGGAGTTAAGCATGTGATTCCTTGTGCGAATGGCACAGATGCTTTACAAATTGCAATGATGGCTTTAGGTTTGAAACCTGGTGATGAAGTAATAACACCATCATTCACGTACATCGCAACAACAGAAGTAATTGCTTTATTGGGTTTGAAACCTGTATTTGTTGAGGTTGACAAGCAAACATTTTGCATTGATCCAACAAAAATTGAAGCTGCAATTACACCTAAAACTAAAGCAATTGTACCTGTTCATTTGTATGGACAAGCAGCCAATATGAATGCAATCATGGAAATTGCAAATAAACACAATTTGTTTGTTGTTGAAGATAATGCACAAGCCATTGGCTCTGATTATCATTTGTCTAACGGTGAAATAGTAAAAACTGGAACCATTGGAACGATTGGTTGTACATCCTTTTTCCCATCTAAAAATTTAGGATGTTATGGAGACGGAGGCGCTATTTTTACTAATGATGATGAGTTAGCAGTAAAATTAAAAATGGTGGCCAATCATGGACAAAGTAAGCGATACTATCACGACACAGTGGGTTGTAATTCAAGATTAGATTCTATTCAAGCAGCTGTATTAAACATCAAGCTTCCTTTGTTGGATTCTTACATTGATGCTCGAAGAAAGGTTGCAGATTATTACGATGCGTCTTTTGCTAATCTAGCTGAAATTTCAACTCCGTTTAGAGCTGTTGATTCCAAGCATGTCTTTCATCAATACACTTTAACGTTGAACGGTATCGATAGAAACGAATTATCTGAGTTTCTGACAAGTGTTGATGTGCCAAATATGATTTATTACCCAATTCCTGCTCACAGACAAAAAATGTTTGAGAATTTCGGAAGTGGTGAGTTGAATTTACCAATAACAGATTGGTTAACAGAAAGAGTGATTTCTTTACCGATTCATACTGAAATGGAAGAGGATCAATTAGTATATATTACAGGAAAAGTTTTAGAATTCATAAATAGAAGAAAATGAATAAAATAGCAGTAGTTGGAACAGGTTATGTTGGTTTAGTAACAGGTACATGTTTTGCCGAAATGGGTAATCACGTGATTTGTGTAGACATTGACCAAAAGAAAGTTGAAAACATGCGAAATGGCATTATGCCAATTTATGAACCTGAATTGGATGTTTTGTTCGAAAGAAATATTGAGTCAGGCCGTTTGAGTTTTACAACAGATTTAAAAGAAGGAACGGATCATGCAGATATTATTTTCCTTGCACTTCCTACACCTCCTGGAGAAGACGGGTCTGCTGATTTACGTTATATTTTAGGTGTTGCCGATGAATTGGGAAAAATCATTTCGGATTATAAAGTAATTATTGATAAAAGTACGGTTCCTGTTGGTACAGCTGATAAAGTGCGTGAAGCGATTGCTAAAAATGCTAAATGTGAATTTTCAGTGGTTTCAAACCCAGAATTTTTACGTGAAGGATTTGCTGTAAGTGATTTCATGAAACCAGACCGAGTGGTGATAGGTGCTTCTGATGACCGTGCCAAACAAATCATGGAACGCCTTTACAAACCTTTCGTTCGTCAAGGAAACCCCATCTATTTCATGGATGAAAAGTCTGCGGAATTAACAAAATATGCTGCTAACTCTTTCCTAGCTACGAAAATTACGTTCATGAATGAAATCGCTAATTTCTGTGAGCTTGTAGGTGCAGATGTAGATAAAGTTCGCATTGGAATTGGTTCAGACAATCGTATTGGAAAGCGCTTTTTGTTTCCTGGAATGGGTTATGGAGGTTCTTGTTTCCCTAAAGACGTTCAAGCGCTTGTAAAATCTGGAAAAGATAGCAATTTTGATTTTCAAATTTTGGATGCTGTAATGCGTGTAAATCAAGATCAAAAAACAGTTCTTTTCCCTAAGATAAATAACTTTTTTAGAGGCGATTTAAAAGGTAAGAAAATTGCAATTTGGGGTCTGGCGTTTAAACCCGATACAGATGATATTCGCGAAGCACCAGCTTTATTTATGATAGATCTTTTGTTGGAAGGAGGAGCACAATTAAGTGTGTTTGATCCAGAAGCAATGAAAAACGTAGAGCAGATTTATGGCGACAAACTAGTTTATGGCGAAAGTGAATATGCAATTTTGGACGATGCTGACGCGATTTTGATTTGTACTGAATGGAGTATTTTCAGAAATCCTGACTTCGAGTTAATGCGTTCAAAAATGAAAGATGCAGTGATTTTTGATGGAAGAAATTTGTTTGAAATGGATGAAATGAGCAATCGTGGATTCTATTACAGCAGCATTGGTCGTTCTTTAATTAACTAATTGTGAAGAGAGTTCTGATAACAGGTGCAGCGGGATTTTTAGGTTCGCATTTGTGTGATCGTTTTATAAAAGACGGTTACCATGTTATTGGAATGGACAATCTGATCACGGGAAGATTAAAAAATATTGAACATTTATTTGAATTAGAGCATTTTGAGTTTTATAATCACGATGTTTCCACTTTTATTCATGTTCCCGGAAGATTAGATTACATTTTGCATTTTGCTTCTCCAGCAAGTCCCATCGATTATTTAAAGATTCCGATTCATACCTTAAAAGTAGGTTCTTTGGGAGTACATCATTGTCTGGGTTTAGCTAAAGCAAAAAATGCAAAAATATTGATTGCTTCCACATCAGAAGTGTATGGAGATCCATTGGTGCATCCTCAAAATGAAGATTATTGGGGAAATGTAAATCCAGTTGGACCTCGTGGTGTTTACGATGAAGCCAAACGGTTTCAAGAAGCAATGACGATGGCGTATCATACTTTTCACGGATTGGAAACTAGAATCGCTCGGATTTTCAATACGTACGGTCCTCGCATGCGTTTGAATGACGGGAGAGTTTTGCCTGCTTTCATTGGTCAAGCGTTAAGAGGTGAAGAACTTACCGTTTTTGGTGACGGAAGCCAAACGCGTTCGTTTTGTTACGTTGACGACTTGGTGGATGGAATTGTCAAACTTCTTCACAGCGATTGCGTGGAACCTGTTAATTTGGGTAATCCAGATGAAATTTCAATTTCAGAATTCGCGGAAGAAATTTTGAAATTGACTGGTAAAAATGCGAAAGTTATATACAAAGATTTACCTGTAGATGATCCGAAACAAAGACAACCTGATATTTCAAAAGCAAAGCAAATTTTAGGTTGGGAACCAAAAGTTAATCGCACAGATGGTTTAGAGATTACATATGGTTATTTTAAAAATTTAACAATTGAAGAGCTAAATCAATCAGAACATATTAATTTTGAAAAATTTACAGGAAAATAACATGGATTACTTCGCACATGATACAGCTTTTGTTGATGATGGTTGCCAAATAGGTAAGGGAACTAAAATTTGGCATTTTTCACACATAATGCCCAGTTGTATTATTGGTGAAAATTGCAACATAGGACAAAATGTTGTCGTTTCGCCTGATGTAGTTTTAGGTAACAATGTTAAGGTTCAAAACAATGTGTCCATTTATACGGGCGTAGTTTGTGAAGACGATGTGTTTTTGGGACCTTCAATGGTTTTCACTAATGTGGTTAATCCAAGAAGCGGTGTAAATAGAAGAGGACAATATGCTCGAACAACTGTTAAACGAGGAGCAAGTATTGGTGCAAATGCAACGATTGTTTGCGGTCACGATATTGGCGAGTTTGCATTTATTGGAGCAGGCTCTGTAGTAACCAAAAACATACCTAATTATGCACTTGTGGTTGGAAATCCTGCAAGACAAATTGGTTGGATGAGTGAATATGGGCATAGACTTGAGTTTAATGCGGATGGAATTGCCGTTTGTCCAGAAAGTAATCAGACCTATCAATTAATAAATAACGCTGTTAAGCGAATTTAAGATGAAGGAAAGTAAAGTGAGATTTGCTGTTGTGGGTGCTGGGCACATTGGTAAACGCCATGCCGAAATGATTCGTAGAGATCATGAAGGTGAATTGGTTGCCTTTGTAGATGTTCGTTCGAAAGAAGAATGTGGTGCAGGCGATTTTAATGTTCCTTTTTTCCATTCCATGGAAGAACTTTTTGAAAGCGGTATTGAGGTTGATGTAATAAATATTTGTACACCTAACGGTTTACATGCTGAACAGTCTCTCAAAGCCCTTGAAGCTAAAAAAAATGTGGTGTGTGAAAAACCAATGGGCTTAACTAAAGAAAGTTGCGAAAAAGTCATTTTTAAAGCTTTACAAGTATCAAAACAGGTTTTTTGTGTGATGCAGAACCGTTATTCACCGCCATCTCAGTGGATAAAGCAAGTTGTTTCGAATGGATTGTTAGGTAATATTTACATGGTTCAATTGAATTGCTATTGGAATAGAGATGACCGTTACTATAAAAAAGATGGTTGGAAAGGAACAAAAAATTTAGATGGAGGAACTTTATTTACCCAATTTTCACACTTTATAGACATAATGTATTGGCTATTTGGTGATATTGATAACATTCAAGGTAAATTTGCTGATTTTAACCACCAAGATTCAACAGCTTTCGAAGATTCTGGCTTTGTGAATTTTAGCTTTATTAATGGAGGTCTAGGTTCAATTAATTACTCAACTTCTGTTGCTGACAAAAATCTAGAATCATCGATAACCATTGTAGGCGAAAAAGGAAGTGTCAAAATTGGTGGACAATACATGAATGAAGTTGAAGTTTGTAATATAAAAGATTATGAAATGCCTGTTTTGGAAGAATCTAATCCAGCAAATGATTATGGACCTTACAAAGGTTCCGCTGCAAATCATAACTTTGTGATTTCAAATGTGATTGACACTTTAAAAGGAAGAACTTCTCCAACAACAAATGCACTGGAGGGATTAAAAGTAGTAGAAATAATAGAAAGAATTTATAAAGTTCGAAATGAACAACTAATCTATACTAAATAATATGAGTACACTGATTTACGACAGACTGGTCAAAAAAGAAGCAAAATTGGCCGTTATTGGACTTGGGTATGTAGGATTACCTATTGCATTGGAGTTTGCAAGAAAAATTAAAGTTGTTGGATTTGACATCAACCAACAACGTGTTGATATGATGCGCAATAAAAAGGATCCAAGTAACGAACTAGAGTCATCAGCTTTCGATGGTTGTGATATTCATTTCACAGCTGATTTAGAAGACTTGAGAGACGTTGAGTTCTTTATTGTTGCTGTTCCAACTCCAATTGATGAAAACAATTTACCTGATTTGAAGCCACTTCAAGGTGCAAGTAAAACAGTTGGAAATGTGTTGAAAAAAGGTGATTACGTTGTATATGAATCAACCGTTTATCCAGGATGTACGGAGGAAGATTGTATTCCTATTTTGGAAAGCCTTTCTGGTTTGAAATTCCAAGATGATTTTAAAGTAGGTTACTCACCAGAACGTATCAACCCAGGAGATAAAGAACACACTTTACAAAATGTAATTAAAGTTGTTTCAGGTTGTTGTGATGTTTCTTTAGACGAAATCGCTAAAACATACGAATTAGTAGTTGGAGCTGGAGTTCACAGAGCACCTACTATTAAAGTAGCAGAAATTATTGAAAACACTCAACGTGACTTGAACATCGCATTGATTAATGAGTTATCAATCATTTTCAATAAATTAAAAATCAATACGTTCGATGTATTGGAAGCTGCTGGAACAAAGTGGAACTTCTTGAAATTTTCTCCAGGATTGGTTGGTGGTCACTGTATTGGTGTTGACCCTTACTATTTGACACACAAAGCAATGCAAGCTGGTTACCACGCGCAAGTAATCATGTCTGGTCGTAATGTTAATGACTCAATGGGAGCTTATATTGCAGACCAAACCGTGAAAAAAGTAATCAAACAAGGGAAGCATATTCAAGATGCTAGAGTTTTAATTATGGGAGCAACTTTTAAAGAAGATGTAAGTGATATCCGTAATTCAAAAGTAATTGATATTGTAAACGAATTGAAATCATTTGAGGTTCATGTTGATTTGATTGATCCACACGCTGACACGCATGAAATGGAACATGAATATGGTGTTGGTTTGAATGCAGAAGTTGGACATGATTATGATGCTGTTATTGTTGCAGTAAACCATAAAGATTATATGGGGTTAGACGAGTCTTACTTTAAAGGAATATTGAAAGACGGAAAAGGTGTATTTGTAGATGTTAAAGGAATCTACAAAGGAAAAATCAAAGATTTAGAATACTGGAGCTTATAATCTATGGGAACCTACGAAAAAAGAATATTAATAACAGGGGGAGCCGGTTTTATCGGCTCTCATGTTGTTCGACGTTATTTACGACGTTACCCCAATTATTTAATTGTCAACTTGGACAAATTAACCTATGCTGGTAATCTTGAAAACCTTTCAGATTGCGATCAGTCGCCAAATTATGTGTTTGAAAAAGTAGATATAACGGACGGGAATGCTGTTCGTGAGGTTTTCAAAAAACATAGTATTACTGACGTTGTGCATCTGGCTGCAGAGTCGCATGTGGATCGTTCGATTGAAGGACCAATGGACTTTGTAATGACAAATGTTGTTGGAACGGTTAATTTACTGCAAGCAGCTCGTGAAAACTGGGGTAAAGAAGCTGGACATGTGTTTCATCATGTTTCAACAGATGAGGTATATGGTAGTTTAGGTGATACAGGATTGTTTACTGAAGAAACTTCGTATGACCCGCGCAGTCCGTATTCAGCTTCTAAAGCGTCTTCTGATCATTTTGTGATGGCTTACTATCATACATATGATTTGCCAATTAAAATGTCTAATTGTTCAAACAACTATGGAAGTCATCATTTTCCTGAAAAGTTGATTCCTTTGATGATTAATAACATTCAGAAAAACAATCCGCTTCCTGTTTATGGAAAAGGCGATAACATCCGTGATTGGCTGTGGGTAGAAGACCATGCAAGTGCAATTGATACCATTTTCCATAACGGAAGAGTAGGGGAGTCGTACAATGTGGGTGGTTTGAACGAATGGACAAACATTGAATTGGTATTGTACTTATGCCGTTTGATGGATCGTAAATTAGGTCGTGCAGAAGGTGAATCTGAAAAATTGATTACCTATGTGGCAGACCGAGCTGGACACGACAAACGCTATGCAATTGATGCAACCAAATTAGAAAACGAATTAGGCTGGAAACCTTCCATTACTTTTGAAGAAGGACTTGAAAAAACAGTGGATTGGTACTTGGAAAATTCAGAATGGATTGAAAAAGTAACCAGCGGTTCGTATAAAGATTATTACACTAAAATGTATTCCGACAGATAAATGGGATTATTTGATTTGTTTCGTAAAAAACCTGAGCCATTGGCTCCATTTGATTTGTCCAGATTCAAGGTGGATATACACAGCCACTTAATTCCTGGTATCGATGACGGTTCGCAAGATATGGATCAAACCATTGCTATGTTGGCAAAATTTGAGAGTATGGGTTACAAAAAAGTAATCACTACTCCACACGTAATGACAGATAGTTTTCCAAACACTCCTGAAACCATTTTGGGAGGTTTGGAAGATGTCCGTCGTGAAATGAAAAATGCTGGATTAACCATCCAAATTGAGGCAGCTGCCGAATATTATTTCGACGAGACGTTAATGCCTAAAATCCGAAACAAAGAATTATTGACGTTCGGAGATAATTATGCCTTGGTGGAATTTGCTTTTCATTCCCCACCACAATACGTTGATCAGTTGTTTTTTGAGATGCAAACGAAAGGTTATCGTCCTGTTGTTGCGCATTTTGAACGTTACATGTATTACCTTGGAAAAATTGACCAAGCAAAGGAATGGCGTCAAAAAGGAATCAACATTCAAGTGAATCTAAATTCTTTAACGGGGCATTACGGGCCTGATATTCGCAAGCAAGCAGAAAAATTAATCGATGAAGGTGAATTCGATTTTGTAGGTACAGATTGTCACCGTATTGAACACTTGATGCTCCTTGAAAATAGTTTATCGATGCCTTATTTCCATAAAATCGGAAATTATCTTGTTAAAAATTTAGCACTTTGATGCTCTATATCATTCGTCATGCAAAAGCCGAAAAAGTTTCTGAAACAGGTCGGGATTTTGATAGAAAATTGAGCGAAAAAGGCAGGAAACAAGCCAAAGAATTAAACAAACTTTTAAGCGAGGAATTACCTGAAAACACACGCTATTTTTGTTCATCGGCTAAACGAACACGCGAAACTATTTCCTTGGCTAAGCTTTCCAATGAAATAACATACTTAGATAGTTTGTATCTAGTCAACAAATCAAGTATTCTTTCGTTTTTGAATGAACTCAATGCAGAACATCCGATATGTTTAATTGGACATAATGAAGGAATTTCTGAATTGACGAGTTATTTTACGGGTCAAGAAATAGAATTAAGAACTGCAGAATTTATTGCGCTTCGTTTTCCTTTTGAGAATTCAAGTTATTGGAGTCAGGATTCGGCTCAAGTTGAGTTTCAAGGACGTCCTGAGGTGGATTAGTTTTCAAACTTTCTTTCGGCACATAGTGATAGATGATTTGCTGAATGGCTTGTTCTTCTTGTACTTCCGTTTCTGCTTTCATTTGCTCTAATGCTTCAAGTGCTCTAACTCGCTCCCAATACATTCCTTCTAAATCGGGTGGTTCAATGCCCATTTCTTTTTCGATTTCATATTGATATTTTGGTCGTTGAGGCCCTTTTTCTTTCCATAAAAAAGCCAATGAAACGCCAGAAACCAAACCTGATAAATGACCTTCCCACGAAATGTGTTGATTCGTTGGAAAAATTCCCCAAATCATACTTCCATACATGAAAATAATGAACAAGGACAAAGCTTGTAGAGGTAAATACTGTCGAATTACACCCGAAGTAAACAAGAAACCTGCAAGGGCATATATCATTCCACTCATGCCAATATGGACCGCGCCCGCATTTTTTGCGAAAAGCCAAACGCCTAAACCAGTCATTATCCATGAAAAGACAAAAACCTTAAAGGCAATTTTGCGGTAGGAATAAAACAACAAGGTAGTTAGTAGGAATAACGGAATTGAATTATTTAAAATGTGTTTGAAATCATCGTGTGAATGAATCAACGGCATTGTAAAAATCCCAGTAAAATGACTCCAAGTTTTAGGCAGGACCCCCAACTGGTGAAAATCATATTGGAAAACAAAATCTGCCCAATAAAATAACCACATCAAGAATAAGACTAGAAATGCGGGAAAAAGTGCATTGCGCAAATGCGGTTCAAAATCTTTTTGCATGAATGATTTTCGTCAATTGTTGTGCCTCAATTAAAAAGGTGACAGAATGTCAAAACAAGTTCGAGTATTTTGTTGTTAAAAAGGTAATTTTGCAACATGGATGAAATCAAAAATAAAGTAAGTGAAAGCGGATTAATTCAGTTGGATCTTGCCGACTTCAAACCCAAATTTCCCTTAGAAGAAATCGATATTTCGAATCAACTATGGCAAGGTTTAGTCTTGAAAGAAAAGGATTTCCGTCAATGGATTAAAGAAAACAATTGGTCTGCTTTTCAAAACAAAAGTATTTGTGTTTTTTGTTCAGCTGATGCTATAATTCCTACATGGGCATACATGCTTATAGCTTCTGCATTAGCGCCTTACGCAACTGACATTGTTGCAGGCAAGAAAGAAGATTTAGAAAAGGAAATCATCCGTAAGAACATTTCAAATTTAGACTTGAGCGCTTTTATAGAGGGAAAAGTCATTGTTAAAGGATGTAGCGATATTGCTTTTCCTGAGTATGCCATGATTTGTTTATTAAATCGTTTGCAACCTGTTGTTCATTCGATAATGTATGGGGAACCTTGTTCAACCGTTCCAATTTATAAGCGATCAAAACAAAAATAAATGAAACGAATTGTTGGCATTTACGTACCTTTTATTTGAATAAACATAAACTTAAATATTAATTGAATGAGTAAAACAGAGGCTTGGATTAGTGCATTGAGATTGAGGACCTTGCCTTTGTCGATTTCTGGAATTTTGGTTGGTTCAGGTATGGCTGCCATGTATGAAAGATGGAATCCGCTCATTTTTACATTCGCTCTACTAACAACAGTAAGCTTCCAAATTTTATCGAATTTAGCAAATGATTTAGGCGATACATTAAAAGGAACAGACAATCATCATCGTGTTGGACCAACAAGAGCCGTTCAATCAGGTTTAATTTCTGAAGGAGAAATGTTACTGGCAATCATCATTTCAGTAATCGTTTCATTTGTTTCAGCTGGTTTGTTGATTTATTTCAGTAAAGAAAATCTACACAGTGATGCTATATACTTATACAGTGGTTTAGCAGTTTTGTCCGTTGTTGCTGCGATTACTTATACTTTGGGAAAAACGGCCTATGGTTATCGAGGTTTAGGAGATTTGATGGTGTTTATTTTCTTCGGATTGGTAAGTGTGATTGGCGTTTTTGGATTGTATGGCATTGGAATTGACTTTGAATGGTTGGTTTTACTTCCTGCACTTTCAATTGGTTTATGGAGTTGCGCTGTGTTGAATTTGAATAATTTACGTGACATTGAAAACGATCGACGTTCTGGTAAAAAAACATTGATTGTTCGTTTGGGTTATGAACGAGGAAAACTCTATCATGCGTTTTTAATCATTACTGGTTTTGTATCATGGTTGATTACTATAGTTATGCTTGCAACTGTGAATTACTCGATTTTCTTTGCTTTAATCCCACCTATCATACTTCTTACTCATGTTCAAACTGTTTTCAATGCTGATGAACCTCGCAGTTTGGATCCTGAGTTGAAAAAAGTGGCTCTTTTAACTTTTTTCGCAGCCTTATTATTAGCTAGTCTTCTCAATTTGACTCCAATTATAGATTGGATTTCTGGCGCAGCAGTTTAATTTAGAATCATTCCAACTTTTGGAAATCATCAACCTTTTTATTCTAATCAAAGTCTTGAATAAAGGTAATTTATAATTTTGAAAAAATTTATTTAATGAAACTTAACAGATTATTTGGATTTATGTTCCTGACGATGAGTCTTTCCACTTATGCTCAGGATTCCACAGCAACAGAAGAAGAGTACGAAGATGAAGAACCAAAAACATTTGCTTCAACGCGAATAATTAATGGTCATTCTGTTGAAACCTTGAGCAAAGGTTTGTTTGACATGCGCATTGAACACCGATTTGGAGATATTGCTGGTTCAGCAGGTGGTTATCAAAATATGTTTGGATTTGACGTTTTGTCAGACATGCGAATTGCCATGGAGTATGGTATCACAGACAAATTAATGGTTGGATTAGGTCGTTCAAAAGGTACGGGAGCTCCTTATCGTTCATTGTTAGACGGTTTTGTAAAATACAAAATACTAGAACAAAAAAAAGGCAAAATGCCAGTTTCCTTAGCTATCGCAGCAGGTTCAACGTTTACTTACATGAAAGCATCTTCTGATTTATCGCAAGTAAATGCTTTTCCAAAAGCAGCACATCGTTTTGCTTATTACACACAATTGAATGTAGCGAAACATTTTGGTACACGATTGTCTTTAGCGATGATGCCAACTTTTGTTTATAGAAATTATGTTGCAGCAAATGATTTAAATGCTATTTTCTCTCTAGGTGGTGCGGCAAGAGTAAAAGTATCTGACCGCTTTGCTTTGATTGTTGAATATTATCAAGTGTTTAACAAAAATAATAACAGAGAAGAATACACAAATAGTTTGGGTGTAGCTTTAGAATGGTTCACGTTCGGACATACCTTTACAATCAACTTAACTAATTCTGCAGGTTTAGGTGAAACGCAATTTATTCCTTACACTACTCAAAACTGGTTGAAAGGCCAATTTAGATTTGGATTCTGCGTTGGCAGGAAATTTGCATTTCAATAAAAAACAGTAAACTCTAAAAACTCAAAAAATGAAAAAGTCAATTCTTTATTTAGCTTACGTTGCCTTTTTAGGCTTATCAACTTCTGTTGCCTTAATGCCATCGGATCACTTTGTTGTAGGATCTGGTCATAAAATTGAATTCAAAAGCAAAGACCCTTCAGGTTCGTTCAAAAAAATGGAAGGTGAAATCGATTTCGATGAGAAAAATCTAGATGCTTGTAAATTCAATTTACGAATCGATGTGAGTTCAATTAATACTGGTAACGGTATGATGAACAAAAAATCGCAAATCGAAGAGTGGTTTAACGCTAAAAAACACCCTGAAATTAAATTCAAGTCAACAAAGGTTGAGAAAAAAGGAAGCGATTACGCCATCACAGGAGATTTAACCATGAAAGGAGTTACAAAATCCATCACCATTCCTGCAACGATGACGAACTCTGGAAGCAAAATTGTTTTCAAAGGCACGTTTAAAGTAAATCGCTTAGACTTCAAAGTGGGGCACAAAAGTGACACTGTTCCAGATGAAATGAAAATTAATTTTGAAGTTCCGGCTGACAAAAAATAATGTTTCAAAAGTATTTCATATTCAGCATGTCCGTTGCAGCTATGGCTTCGTTTTTAGCTGCAATGTATATGTTTGTTTATTTCAAATACTTATTTGATTTTTCTTCGATATTACCTTATTGGAAGGTGATTTCGGTTTATTTTTCACTCAGTTTATTTTTGGCAGGAATCTACTTTGTAGTGCAAACTAAGTTGTCAAAAGAGAAAACAGTTTTTGTTTCCATTTTAGTTAGTTTGATTGCCTTTGCGAGTATATTAATTCCGATAACCCGAATGGGTGTTTTCGTTGAAAATGCTGAGTTTTATGCAGGTTTTGCCATCCCAATACATTTTATTTTACCAATGTCTTGGCTTGCAACTGCTCCTTATTTTTTAAAATAACCATGAGCTTCAAATAATCTTGAAGTCCTAAAATTGATTGTCTATTATGAAAAAAACAGCATTAGCCCTTTTTTCAATTATTGTATTAGCAGCTTGTACAAAAGATAAAGTTGCAGCAGTTATTCCTTATCCAAATGCAACTTGCTCGGATACTATCTCTTTTGCAAATGATTTGCTTCCAGTAATCCAGGAGCAATGTGCAGGTTGTCACGATCCGGCAAATGGAACACCTGGTGGTGGTTATGAATTGACCAACTACACAAATGTTAAAGCAAATATCTCAGCTGTAATTGGTTCAATGAAAAGTGAGGGATATCAATTTATGCCCCAAAACAACGATCCACTACCAGACACAACGATTCAAAAATTCATGTGTTGGGTAAATCAAGGAAAATTGAATAATTAATAGTTAGCCTGCGTTTCAAATTTTGTATCTTTGAGAATGTCAATTTTTGAAAGTCAGGCTTCTTTTTTAGCATTTGTAGCAGAAGAATTACAGGTGGATTCCTCTTCTTTGCATTTAAACCAAAAGTTCAGAGAGTTAAGTGCATGGACATCACTCAATGCCTTGTTTTTGATGACTCGTATAAGTGAAGAAAAATCCATTTTTATTACCTCATCTGAGCTAGCAAATTGTCATACCTTTGAAGATATTTTCAATTTGATTTCTTCCAAAGAAAATGGCGCTCATACATCATAAATATTGTTCGATTCGGTCAATCGTAAATGTTTTACCCAATCACGAGGTAGCAAATGCCTCTTTCATGTCGGAAGATGCGTTTATTGACTTCAAAAGCAAAACAGGAATATCGACAAGGAGAATTGTTAATTCCAAATCAAATCCAATTCTCGATTATGTAAAAATAGGTATTGAAAAATCAATGCAAAACCTTAATTGGAAAGGCGATGAAATCGATGTTATTATCTGTATCACACAAACATCCGATCAATTATTCCCACCGCTTTCTCTCAGGTTACATGGTGATTTAGGAATGTCGGAAAATGCCATTTGTTTTGATGTTAATTTAGGCTGTTCAGCTTATCCATATGGTTTGCAGTTAGTTTATTCGTTATTGGAAAGTTTGGGTAAAACAAGTGCAAAAGCCATTTTGTGCGTTGGTGATATCTCAAGCACCGTGATTGCTTCTGATGATGCTGCTTTAAAACCACTTTTTTCTGACGCCATTTCAGTAACAGCAATTGAAAAAGATACCCATAAACCGAATGCATCGTACTTCCATCTTCAATCTTTTGGAAGTGGTCAAAATGCCATTTATAGTGATATGAATGAAGCAAAACCGATGATGCGTATGAATGGCTTGGATGTTTTTAATTATTCGTATCAATTTGTACCGAAAAATATTGCTGAATTAGTTCGTTTTGCAAAATTAGAAGAGAAGGAAATAGAATTTTTCGTTTTTCACCAAGCCAACCGAATGATAAATGAAGCTATTCGTAAACGCTTACAACTCGAAATAGAAAAAGTGCTGTATAGTATTGATAAATATGCAAATACAGCTGCTGCAAGCATTCCAGTCACGATTGCGGCTAATGCTAATAAATTTTTAGATCCACGAAAAATAGTTCTCTGTGGGTTTGGTGTTGGGTTTTCCATTGCATCCGCTCTACTCAATTGGCAAAGTGATACACACTTAGAATTAATTGAATATGCCGAAAGTTGACATCGTAATTCCGGTGTATAATGCCGAGCAACATTTAGAACACTTATTAAATGAATTGGAGGCATGGAACCAGCAAAGTCAGTTGATTGGGCGCGTTATTTTTGTGATTGACGGTAGTCCAGATGATTCTTTAAACGTACTAAAACAACAGTTAAATACCGTTCATTTTCCTTTTCAAGTAATTGATTTGGTTAAAAATAGTGGACAACATACAGCAACAGCAATAGGTTTTAGGTATGTTGAAAGTCCGTATGTAGTGACAATAGACGATGATTTGCAACATAATCCTTCAGACATAGAATTATTATTAGAAAAGGCAGAAAAGGAAAATTTGGATTTAGTTTTTGGCAAATTCGAAGATAAAAAACATGGAAAAGTAAGGAACTTTGGTACACGTGCCTTGCAATTTATTCTGAAATCGACAGGAAATGATTATTCTGTAGTGACCTCATTTAGGTTAATTCGCAAAGAAGTATTGGCGCCTTTTAAGTCCTTGCAAACGAAAGTCTATTTTATTGATGATTATTTAATCTCGTACGCCGCAAGAATTGGAACTGCACCTGTTTCGCATAAAGAACGTGTCCAAGGAACTTCCAACTACAACGGGTTTAAACTGATGAAAATGGCCTTGCTGATTTTGTTGATGCATTCCTCATTTCCTTTAAAACTAATTAGCCGTTTGGGTTTAATTGTGGCAATAATTTGTTTTGGCACAGGGTGTTATTTCATTTATCAGAAAACGTATTTCAATGTTGCATTGGGATATACTTCCATTATTGTTTCTATTTTCTTTTCTACAGGTATTTTGTTGTTTACACTTGGAATTATTGGTGAATACATACGTAAAATATGGTTGATGAATAAAGGCATGGAAAATGTCTATATTCGCGAAATACATGAAGGATAAATCTGGTTTTTTTGTAAACAAGTTAACAGTCGATTCAATCGAACAGGTTAGAATTTGGCGAAACCAAGATTTTGTGCGCACACAAATGGAATACAACCAATTGATTTCGAAAGAAGAACAAGAAAATTGGTTTACAACAATCCACGCTGATTCAACTTTTGAATATTATGTTTTCGGAGAAGGAGAAAAACCGGTTGGTTTAGTGCATTTAGCTCATATTCATGCTACTAACAAAACGGCTGAAGTGGGTTTGTTCATTGGTGAAGCCAACTATTTGGGAACAGGAATTCCATTTCGCGCTTCGTTTTTTATATTACAACGCGCATTTAAAGATTTAGGTTTGGATTGTGTTTTTGCGAAAGTGTCAAAAGAAAATCAACCTGCTATGGACTACAATATTTCTCTTGGATTTGTGTTGGATAAAGAAGTAAACGAAAAATTTAACACCTACCGATTTGACAAATCAGCTTATTTAAACTTTTTGGAAAAATGGTTCTTTTTAGCTACTAATTCCTAAATTAGTGGATATGTCGGAGGAGCAAGAAAAAATAACAATTCTATCAGCAGAGCCTGACACTTTAAAGTTGTATTTGGCAAAAATCTGGAAGCATCGCCATTTGATTGGGGTATTTGCTCAAAGGGATTTGAAATTGAAATATGCACAAACTTTTTTAGGTTTGGGATGGTTGATTGGACAACCCGTTTTAAGTTTAATTATTTACAGTGTCTTTTTTGGTTATTTATTGAAAATCGACACCTTCGAATATCCATATTACCTATACGTGTTTTCAGGACTCATTTCTTGGAACTTGTTCTCACAAATAATAAGCCAGGTGAGTTTATCCATGTATGCTAATAAAGAGCTAATCACAAAAGTTTCCTTCCCCAAAATACTGTTTGCGTTTTCCAAAGTTGTAGTTGTTTTGATTGAAAATAGTCTTTTACTTCTTTCCTTTTTAATTACTCTGATTTTAGCCCATCCACCCACTTTGTTGGGAATCATCTTTGCGCTATTTATTTTGTTGATTGTTGTCATTCTGAGTCTTTCAATTGGACTTCTAATAGCAGCATTAAGCATTCAAAAAAGAGATTTAGCATTCGTTACACCCCATTTAATGCCTTTTTTAATTTGGTTCACCCCCGTTTTTTACCCGACAACTATTTTACCAGTAAACTTCCAATCGTTTATATTCCTAAATCCCATCGCTGCATTACTTGATTTTTTTAGGTGGACATTAGGTTTGATTCCTGATATTAATCATTTTTCATTCTATAGTCTTATCGTAACTTTCGTTCTTTTTATCTTAGCGATAGTGGTATTCAAAAAAACAGAATTCGATATCGTTGAAAAAATATAAAGTCATGAGAAATGTTTTCTTTGATTCACAATTAGAAGCGCAATTTCAAAAAGAAGGATTTGTTAGCGTTCCCTTTTTGTCAGCGGAAGAAGTTGCCGAGTTGAGAACTTTGTTTTTTGAAGGTTTGGCAGAAAGTGGAGGTCAAATTAGACCTGAAGACACAGGTTTAGACGCGAACTTTGAAATCAATTACGATTTTACATTTATTGATAAAAATCCCGAATACAAACGAAAGGTATTTCAACAAATCAGCTCTAAGTTTAAGCCACAGATGGATCGCATTTTGGCAAACTATAAGCCGATGATTGCTAATTTTATCCGAAAGAAGTTGGAAACGGGTGAGGTTCCTTTACACCAAAATTGGTCATTTGCGGATGAAAAAAAATGTTGCACTGTTTCCATTTGGTGTCCTTTGGTTGACTCAACGGTTGAAAACGGAACGCTTCAAGTAGTTCCGGGAAGCCACAAACGTTTTGGCGAAGTGAGAGGGCCAATGATTCCTTGGGAACTAGAAGGAATTAAGGACGAAATAATTCAAAAACATTTAGTGCCACTTGAAACAAAAGCGGGTGATTGTGTGATTTTGGATGATAGTATTGTTCATTATTCAGCTGTTAATCACTCCAATGAGTTGCGTTTAGCGATTCAACTTATTTGTATTCCAGATGAAATGCCTTCCTTACATCAGCACATGGACGCTGTTCAAAATCCTGGAAAAGTGGAAGTTTTGGAAGTAGAGCAAGATTTTTATATGGAATTTAACCCGTGGAAAAAACCGATAAAAACTAAAATTGTTTCAAGTTTTGATTACACACCAAAACCCCTTTCTGAAAAGGAATTTTCGAAGCGATTGTATGCAAAACGATTTGATGAACCAGTAAGTTTGACTCAACGTATTTTAAGTTCAATCGGTTTATCACGTTAGTATGTATTTCAAAAACCCACGGTTAAATGCTCAATTTTTAACACAAGGTTTTGTGGTCATAGATGCTATTCCGGCTGAAAAAATAGATGTTCTCCATCAACTTTATTTGACGTATTTTGAAAGCAATCGTCCCGGTTTTTACTCCAGTAGTTTTATTGAAAACGAAACGGAACGCGACCAGATTAATCAAACGATTCAATCCATTCTTTCCGAAGAAATTGAATCCATTTGTGAACCTTTTCAATCTTTAGGTGCTTGTTTTCTTACCAAAAATCCAGGAAAAGAAGGAGAAATGCCTCCGCACCAAGATTGGACAATCGTAGATGAGCCTGCTGTTCATGCCGTAACCATTTGGATACCACTTCAAGATGTTGATTCTTCCAACGGGGCATTACAGGTTATTCCCGGAAGTCATCTTTTTTCAAAAGCGCTCCGTAGTCCAACACTTGAAGATCCATTTAAAAATCTTCAGGAAGATATAAAAAAAGACTTGGTCACAATTCCTTTAAAAAAAGGTCAGGTCATAGCTTTTTCACACGGATTGATTCATGCCTCCCAAGCAAATACAACAGATCAAGTAAGAATTGCGGCAACGTTTGGGTTTGTGCCTAAAAATGCGCAGCTTTACTTTTATCATAAAAATGAAGCACAGTTACTTGAAAAATATCAAATAGAAGCGGACTTTTTTCAACGTTACAACACCCAAATTGGGCAAGCTCCACATTGGTTAAAGCCAATTGATGTTTTTGAATACAATCCAATTTTTGAAACAATAGAAAACTATACATATCAAAAAAGTACTTACTCCATTTCCAAAGCGATGCAAGACTACAAAATGATTCCTATTCTGAAAGAAGAAACCCAACAACGCTTTTTTGAAGAAAATGGCTATGTTGTTCTACCAGTTTTGAATGAAACTCAAGTGGAAGAGCTAAGAACGTATTATTTTTCTTCTCCAATTGCTGCTGAAAAACACGAGGGATTTCATGTAAGTATGGATAATCAAGACAAGGAATTTTGCCAAAAAACGAGAGATTTTGTTTGGGGTGTAGCTTTGCCTGAAATGGAAAAACATCTGATTGATTTTAAACCATTTGTTGCCAGTTTTACTGCTAAAGAACCTTCACCAAAAGGCATTGTACCTCCTCATCAAGATTGGAGTTTTGCCGACAAAGAAGTAGAAGGATATTGTTCCATTACGTGTTGGATTGCTTTGGTCGACACAACAATGGATAATGGTGCTTTGGGGGTCATTCCGGGCACACATAAATTGATGCAAAATCATCGCCCTTCACCTTCTCCGCAAACACCTGTTCCCTTGGCTAAACACATGTTTGCACTCTTTCCATACACACAACTAATTGAAATGAAAGCTGGTGAAATGCTTATGTTTGACAACCGAACATTCCATGCTTCACCGCCAAACATTTCGAATGAAACAAGGTTGGCAGTAGGTATTGGAATTACTCAGAAAAACGCCCAATTGGTTCACTATTATCTTTCACCAGATGGAAACAAGAACAAACTAATGAAATATAAAGTTGATGAATCTTTTTTTCTGGCTTATGATAACGCGCGCTTATCGTCCATGTACGCATCTAATCAAGTGGTAGAAGGATATGGAACTCCTAACGAATTGCCCTATTTATTCGACGATTGGGATACTCCCACGATGATAGAAGCAATAACAAAAAAAGGTGCGAAAATTAATCAACCTTTAAAAGAGCGAATGGAAAAACTTTTCCCTGAAATTTATGCAAAAAGGCAAGAATCGGTATCAGAACAAAATACCATTGATGATGTAGATACAAGGACCTTTTTTCAAAAATATACACCTGTAAATATTTACCGGGAAATTAAGTGTAAATTAGGGATGAAATAAAGAAAGTATGTTCGCATTTCCGTCTTCAATGCAAAGGGTTTTTGCTGATAATCAACTTCAAGACTCATTTGAAGAAAATGGCTTTGTGATTGTTGATTTTTATAATTCAGATCAGATTGAAGAATTAAATCTTTTGTATAAAAACCTGCATCCACAAGATGAAAAGGGATTTTTTCCAAGTACTTTTTCCCAAGATAAAAACTACAGGATTCAAGCCGATCAACGCATTCGAGAAATTGCTTCCGAACGCATGAATGAAATTTTCGTTGATTTTCAGGAGGTTTGCGGCTCGTTTATTGTCAAAAGTCCTGATCCACAAAGTGGTATGTGTGTGCACCAAGATATGAGTTTGGTCGATGAAAGTAAATATACGGGTATAAATATTTGGTCTCCTTTGATTGATCTCTCCGTTCTGAACGGAACAATTTTCATTCTTCCGAAAAGTCATCGGTTTTTTCCAACGTATCGCGGTAGTAGTATTCCCGAATTTTTTGCTCCCGTTATGGACGAAATCATAGATTTTCTGAAGCCGGTTATTATTCCCGCAGGAAAAGCAGTCATTTTTGATCAAAGCATCATACACTTTTCTCCACCGAATTATTCGGATCAAACACGCATCGTAACCAATATTTTTATAACTAATAAAAACGCAGCTTTTACAACTTATTTTTGGGATAAAAGTAAAAGTTCGACAATTGAAAAGTTTTCACAAAGCAGTTCGTTTATGACGGATTTTGAGCAATTTGGAAGAAATATACATCAAAGACCAGACGTTGGAACACATACAGCAGATGTGGAGTATAATTTCCCAAAAATCAATCTTGCTTTTTTGGAAGAAAAATGTGCGAAAACCAATGCGCGTGAATTAATAAAGCAAGCGGCATCTACCTACCACCAAAATCAAGTTGTTGCGCCTTCAAAACAAACTTGGTGGAATAAAATTTGGAAAAAATGAGTGTGCGAATTTTTAAAGAGGAAGAACATCAACTTTTGTTTGATAAGCAAGGTTTTATTGTTTTGCCATTTATACTTCCAGACGAAATAGAGGAATTAACTAACTATTTTGATGCGACACATCCTCAAGTTGACCAAAATGGATTTTTTTCTGATAGCTATTGTTCCGACTTTGACTTTAAAAAGAAAGCAAGTGATAAAATAGTCGAAGTTTTTAATCGAGCTTATCAAGCGTATTTCATCGATTTTCAGCCTTTTGGGGGCTCTTTTTTGTACAAAACACCAGGGATTAATAGTGAATTGGCTGCCCATCAAGATTGGACTATTGTTGACGAAAAAATAGACATCGCCTTGAATTGTTGGGTGCCACTTTGTGATATCAACGAAACAAACGGAGCGCTCATGATTTTACCAGGAAGTCACTATGCTAATTATCCTTCTTTGCGAGCGCCAACCTTGCCCTTTTTTTTCGCAGGAAATGAAGCATTGGTTCATCAAAATTTAATTCCTTTTTATGTGCCCGCTGGTACTGCCATCATTTTGAATCAAAGCGTTATTCACTATTCGCAACCTAACACATCTGATAAAATCCGAAAAGCAATCACGGCTGGAATAAAGAATAAAGGTGCTCAAATGTGTTTTCATTACAAAGTTCCTCAAGTAGACAAATTGGAAGTTTTTGAAGAAGAAGACACCTTTTTAATTCAATTTGAAAACTTTGCGAAAGAAATCATGGAACGTCCTAAACTAGGTGTTTTACAAAGAGAAATTCCTTACAAAGCGGAAACATTCGAAGCAAATGAAATCGAAAACATGATCCGTACCATGAAAGAAAAAGCAGGTTTTCCATTTGTGAAAGAGATTGTTATGGAGAAAAACAAGCAACGTTTTTTCCAACGATTATTCAAGCGCATTAAATAGATTTCATATGCAGCAGATATTAATATCGCAAGAACTGGATCAAGAACTTTTGAATAAGGGTTTTGTTGTGGTACCTTTTTTAAACAATGAAAAGGTGCAATCGTTAAAACTTTTTTTTGAGGAAAATCATCCTTCAACAATACCTTCTTTTTATGCAAGTGCTCATACGCAAGACGTTACATTTCGTAAAAAGATGAATGAAAAAATTAGATCTGTTTTTGAAGAATCGATTAACGATTATTTTCAAAATTGCCAACCACTTGGAGGATCGTTTGTTGTAAAAAGCAATCAAGGAAGCGATGTGTTAAAAGCACACCAAGACTGGAATATCGTGGATGAATCGCGTTTTCGGTCTTTCAATATTTGGGTACCACTTTTAGATTTAACGGTTCAAAATGGAGCAATTGCCGTTTTGCCAGAAAGTCATACTTGGGTTTCAAATTTCCGAGGCCCAAACATACAAGATGATTTTCAATCCTACACGCAAGAATTATGGGAAATGATGGAAACGTTAGAAATGAATGCTGGCGAGGCACTTATTTATGACCATCGGCTTTTTCACGCCTCCCATGCAAATGTATCCAACACGTGGAGAGTGGCTTGTGTTTATGGGATAATTCCAGAAGAAGCTGAAATGTATTACTATTTTGGAAATGGAGATCAAATCGAAATGTATGAAAGCAATGTTGATTTTTTTATGAATGGCAACATACAAATGGGGAATCAACAATTGAAATTGGTGCGTACGTTTCAGCGTCCAAAATTAGACCTCAGTCAACTTCCTTTTTATCCTCAAAAAATTGTAAAACCTTCCTTTTTCAGAAGATTGTTTTCGTAACAAGAATTAAACGCTCAATCTTTCTTAAATTAGTACTTTCAACGGAACAAGAATGCTTTGGGAAAACCTTGAATATACTGTAATAAAAAACACTGATTTTCATTCAGAATTGAAGGAGAATGGATTTCTAATTGCTGGTAATGTTGGTCCGGATGCTTTGCAAAAACTGCTCGCAATTCATCAGGAAAATCACGCCTTTGAAGTGCAACAAGGGGGAATGTTTTACAGTGTGTATTCACTTGATATTTCGTATCGCAAGCGTATTTTTGAGCAATTAGATGAGGTGTTAAATCCGATTTATCAAACCTATTTTCAGCAATTTAAGTCTGTTTTGCATTCCTTTATCATTAAAGTGAAAGGAGAAAAAAGTGAATTTACGTTGCATCAAGATTCAACAGGTTTAGATGAATTTCAATTTTCTCCAGTTAGCGTTTGGATTCCGCTTCAAGACACAGACATTTCCAATGGCTGTTTGTGTGTTGTACCGAAGTCTCATCGGATAAAAGTACCGTATCGAGGCATTTCATTTTCGGGTCCTTTTCATGCAATTGAATCTACGGTACGTGAGTACTTACATCCAATTCCGATGAAAGCAGGCGATATTTTGTTTTTCGATAATCGTATTTTACATTATTCACCAGCTAATCACTCTACTCAAGACCGAAAGGTAGTGATGAGTGGAATATTTCCACAAAATGCTTCTATTATTTCATGTTATCAAGATACTCAACTTGATAATTCACCCATTGAAATTTATGAGCAGGCCGCAGATTTCTTATTGACAGGTGAGAATTTTTATCATGATTGTACCATTCGCCCAAAAACAGGTGAAAAAATCACTGAAGTTCAGCCGTTCAATCATGTCTTTTCTGAAACTGATTTTCTTGACTTTACGCGCAAAGTAGGTATTCATCCAACTTCAATTGAAGTGCTTCAGAATAGCAATTTAAACATGCATATCATTTCTGAGCCAACTGAAAAGGTAAAAAACTCGTGGTTTCAAAAACTAACTTCTATTTTTAATTGAGAATGTTGGATACAATTGAATTTCAAATTTTGTTAGTTAGTAGCTGTATAGTTATTTCATTGAGTTTGGTGGTTTGGTTCATGTTTAAAGCGCGAAGCCCCCAATCATTTAGTCATAAACCTTCGGATGTGAAAACATTTTACAATGAGTCAACCGATAAGTTTTTGGCTGTTTATGGTGAAATCATTCAAGCATTTCGCACCAAAGATGTGGGGCAATATTTGGATTACACGGCAAAAAAAATCGGTCTTGAAAACCACACAAATGTTTTAGATGCAGGCTGTGGAGTAGGGGGACCTGCAATTCATTTCGCCAAACAATTTCCGCACTTGAAAATTGATGCTATTTCTATTTCGGAGGTACAAATTGAAAAAGCGAATGCATTGATTCTTGAAAACCAAGTTCAAAATCAAATACAAACACACGTATTCGATTATCATTTATTGGCAGATAAATTTCCCGAAAACACCTATGATGCGATCTATTTTCTAGAATCTTTTGGACATTCTCCATCAAAAGAGCAGCTATTAGAATCTTGTATTCGTGTGGTTAAGCCGGGTGGAAAAATCTACATAAAAGACTTGTTTCGAAGAGTTTGCAAAACGGAGTGGGAACAGGTACGCGTAAATGAAATTTGTGAGGATATAAATCGGGCTTATCAATACCAAATCGCTGATCTCAATCAAATTTTAGACATTGTCCGAAAAAATAATTTAATCGTTCATTTTGTTGGTGTTCCTGAAGTTGAAACCACTGACTTTGAGAATTTAACCATTTCAAACGATTTTCAGCAATTGTTCGGCATTGGTAAGATTGACTCTTGGGATGATTATATTTTCCCCATTGATTTTTATGAGATTTTGGTTGAAAAGCCACTCGTTGAAGAACGTGCAAAATTGCATTTGTATGTATTAAACAATTTGGGTGAAAAAGTTAGTTCATAAGGGAAAAAAAGCAATTGAATCGACGCGCATCAATGATTGGAAGTCTAGTTTTGTTCCATTCGTGTTGGGTTACGTTTATTTGTGGCTTTTTTTATTTGATTTTCGTCCAACAAAGGAGACTTTTATAATCAGCCTTTTTTCACTACTAACAACCGTTGGTTTTGCATCGTTTGGTTATATTATCAATGAATGGTTTGATATTGAGGAAGATAAAAAAGCGGGTAAGTTAAATCGCTTTGCTATTATTTCAAACGGGATGAAGTATTTGTTGTTGACTACTTCACTTTTACTCTTGTTTTTCCCTTGGTGTTTTTTACCATACGACAACATTAGTATCGTACTCATTGGATTAGAAATCCTGAGTTTTTTGGTATATTCAATTTCTCCTTTTCGCTTGAAGAGATACCCGCTTTCATCTTGTATTTTGGATACTCTATATGCGTACTTTATTCCACTTTTGCTATCCATGCATACTTTTTCCATAGGTATCGAAGAAAAATTTTTGCTTTCAAAAGCACTACTTTTATTGATTCCCATTTTCCTAATCGGTTTTAAAAACATCATTTTACATTTGGTAAAAGATAGCATCAAAGACTCATTTTCTGGCAGAAATACATTGCCACATATTCTCGGAGTTGGAAAAACGAATCAACTTTTGCAAATCCTTTTTATAGCTGAAATGACCAGTTTTGCATTTGTTGTTCAATCGTTGAAAGGGGGCTTGCTACTGGTTTCTTGTTATTTATTCTATTTGTTAATCAAAGCTTTTATCCAACACAACTCACGTATTAATGCACCTTTTCAAGAATTTACATTTTTCTCCATCTCTGATGGGTTTTATCAGATTTGGTTCCCCGTTATAATACTGTTTGAATTGATGCAACAAAATAATGATTGGTTGTTTTTGGTGTTTATTCATCTATTCATTGCCGCTTTTAGCTTTAAATCCTTTTTTCTCAAAGGTGATTTTTCGAAAATTGTTGATTTTATTTCAGTATTGGTAAATTATTCCATCTTCTATATTTTTCTTTTGTTTGGAGTTAATTTAAAGAAAGAAAAAGTAAGTGCTTGGCAGTACATTAGTAAAAAACGAAATTGATAATATGTGTGGTTTTGTAGCAATTTTTAGCCAACAAGAAATGGTGCAATTACCGATTTCAAACCTGCAGGAAGTACTGCAACATCGTGGGCCAGATGCGCAAGGTTCATTTGTTAGTGAGGATAAAAAAGTGGCGATGTTTCATAATCGTTTGTCGTTTCAAGACTTGTCTGAAAAAAGCAATCAGCCTTTTGTTTCTTCAAATGGACGCTTCGTTTTGGTGTTTAATGGTGAGATTTACAACTTTTTAGCACTGAGAGAACAACTCAAAGCAAAAGGGTACATTTTTACTACTGATAGCGATACGGAAGTAATCATTCATGGCTTTGCGGAAGAAGGAACGGATTTTTTCAAGCGCATGGAAGGGATGTTTTCATGTGTTATTTATGACCAAGTAAATAAATCGATTACAGCTGTTCGAGATCGTTTTGGTATCAAACCACTTTATTATTTTAAATCTGACAACCAGCTCATTTTTGCGTCTGAAATAAAAGGTATCATTACTGCAATTTCGCCTTTTAAATTGAGCATTAGAAAAGAGTCAATTTCCCTTTTTCTTGCGAATAGATATGTTCCAACACCTTATACTATTTGGGAAAATGTGTTCAAATTACCTCCAGCGAATTGCATTGTCTTCGATCAAAATTTCAACTTTGAAACTAGCACTTATTGGAAGATAATTCCTCAAAACAGAGTACTAAAACAAAATGAAATCATAGAAACAGCTAAAGAATTGTTAGCGGACTCCGTAAAAAATCACCTCATCAGTGATGTTCCTGTCGGAGGTTTTTTGAGTGGAGGTTTTGACTCATCTGCATTAGCTGTTTTTGCAAAAAATCAATCTGCTTTTCCGTTTGAAACGTTTAGTATTGGGTTTGAAAACTGGGGCGAGTCGGAAGATAAATTTGCAGCTATTGTTGCGAAACAACTTGACACTCCTTTACACGTAAAACTAGCACCTGAAATCGATTTAGAAATCGTGCACAAATTAATGTTTCATTACGATGATCCGATTGCAGATATCAGTATTATTCCAACGTATGAAGTAAGTAAATTAGCTTCGAATCATGTAAAAGCAGTTCTTTCTGGTGAAGGTGCTGATGAATTATTTGGTGGGTATTGGTGGAATAAAGATGAGTCTTTCTATTTCCCTTCGCCTCTTCGAAGAATTAGTTCTACTCTTTTTGGAAAGCGATTTGAAGACGTAAAACAACATTATATTCATGCAATGAGCATGGGGCTATTTGATGCAAAAGAGTTGAGTGAGGCCTTAGTTGGAGATTATCAAGCGGCCATTCCCAGTGATCCGTTCAAGCATTTTGATGCCTTTGAAATGCACGGTGAACCAACCGTAAAACAGTTGCAAATTCTCGATATTAATACATTTATGTCAGAATTGGTTTTACAAAAAATTGATAGAGCTACGATGGCAAACTCCCTTGAGGCGCGCGTTCCCTTTTTGGACACGCAACTTGTTACTTACATGATGGATTTGGCGCCTTCCACTTATATGGAAAAAGGAGTTCAAAAACCCATTTTACGGAAGATTCTTGAACCTCATTTGCCAAAAGTTATTTTAGAAAGAAAAAAACAGGGATTTGTTGGGCCTGATTCGTTTTACATGGACATTGATATATATGAAAAAGCCTTGTTAAATGGTCGCCTTGTAAAAGAAGGGGTGATCGCACAAAACTATATTAAAAAGAAAATAAAGGATAAAGACCATTGGCGTTTATGGAAGCTTTTTGTATTGGAAGCATGGTGGTTAAATTGGATGAATTAATTTTTGAAAATGAGTCAATTGGGTAGGGAAGAAATATTTGTTTTTGCAGTTTGTGGTTCAAAAGAGCACACAGACACCTTGGCTTTTTCGTTGAAAAAACTTAAAAAATTTACGTCAAAACAAATTATAATTGTTACTGATTTAACAAGAAATGAAGAAATTATTGATTTTGAAAATGTGTTACATGTTGAAACACCAACACATTTCAATAATCATCAGGCAAGTATTTTTTTGAAAACAGGTTTGCCCCAATTTTTACCAAAAGGAAATTTGTATTGTTATTTGGACACAGATGTAGTTGCAATGAACGATTCTTGTGATTTAATTTTCAAAGAATACAAGCAGCCCATCCGATTTGCTCCTGATCATTGTAAAATGCCACTATTTAGCCCTTCCGCCGTGGAATGCAACTGTTCTAAAGAAATGGAGTTGATTAACAAACCTTTAAATCTTGCTTTGGATGAAGAAGATCCTTTCAGGAAAAGTACTGACGAAAAAATAGTTCAAAGGCGCAAAGAATTAGAGGAAGCCTATTGGCAAAATAAAATAAGTTATTGGTCGATGTTAAAAA
>CAZHPL010000005.1:12945-36514 GCA_964534495.1 uncultured Lishizhenia sp. | reverse complement strand
AAGGTTGGTATAAAGAAAATGCCGACAAAAAACAGTTGAAATAGTCAACCTTTTTAAAATTGGTTCGTCTAATACAAGACCAAACCTAATTCGTGAAAAACAACTTACTTATCCTGATTGTTTTTTTAAGTTCTATCAGGAATTTCTATTCTCAAGCAACAGCGAGTGACTGTGTAAATGCGGTTAATATTTGTACGAATGCAAGTTTCGCCATTGATCCAAATGGTTCTGGAAATACTTTAGAGCTCGACAACAATCCTGTATCAAATCCGTCAACCAATCCAGCATCAGGAAATTCAGGTTGTTTATTAGCAGGCGAGTTGAATCCAACATGGATGGTAATCAATATTGCAACTTCAGGTAATTTAGAATTCTCCTTTGGAGCCGATGGAGGGTTTGGCTGTCTCGATTGGATAATGTGGCAATATTCACCCACCGCTTGTACACAAATTATTAACGACCAACTTGCCCCGGTAAGATGTAATTGGAATGGCGCTTGTGAATCTTTTACAGGTGTAGCCAACAATTTACCAGCAGGTGGAGATCCCGCTAATTTTGAGCCAGCGCTCCCAGTTACTTCAGGACAACAATATTTAGTTTGTATGTCGAATTATAGTTCGCAGACTACTAATGTTCCAATGAACTTTTTTGGATCGGCTACTGTTAGTTGCAATGCTGTAACAACGATTACTGTCAATAGTTCAACCATTTGTTCGGGTCAATCAGTGACTTTAACTGCTAGCGGATCTGGGAATTATGTGTGGTCTCCAGGAGGATTGACTGGTCCGTCAATAACGGTTTCACCAACTTCAACAACAACTTATACAGTTACAGGTTCCACAACAGGAGCAAATGGCGGAACAATTACGGGTGCAGGATCAGGAACTGTCACTGTTTTAGCTTCTAATAGCCCACAATGCGCATGTACTGTCAACGCCTCTAATAATGGGCCTGTTTGTCCAGATCAAGCTTTTACTCTATCTTCATCTAATTTAGCAGGTGCGACGTATGGGTGGTCATTAAATGGAAATCCGGTTGGTGTTGGTCAAACATTGGCAGGACAAACACAGGCTTCTCCAGGAAATTACACCTACACTTTGACGGCACAAGATGCAGCTGGCCATGTTTGCACTTCAACAACAACAGTTGTCGTTCGTTCGCTTCCGACTGTTATTGCAGGAAATGATGTTGCAGCTTGTTTTAATACACCAATTACATTAACAGCAACAGGCGCTACGAGTTATTCTTGGTCCCCTGCTATTCAAAATGGTATAGCTTTTACACCTATTTCAAGCGGCGTTTATACTGTAACTGGAACAGATGCAAACGGTTGCCAAAATACAGACGATGTCACTGTAACGATTACACCAGCAACATTACCTCAAATTAGCCCAAATGTAACGGCGGGTTGCGTACCATTATCTGTCAATTATTCTTTTTTAAACACGTGTACACAAGCAGATTGGTCTTTTGGCAATGGTCAAACTGCAAGTGGTTGTGGTGTGCAAAGCACAATTTACCAGCAAGCGGGTTGTTTTGACGTGACAGTTCAATATACAGATTTGAATGGATGTGATACTTCTGCAACATTTGACGACATTGTGTGTGTGGAACAACCGGATGCGGCATTTTATGTAAATCCGTCATCGATCAGTCAAGGAAACTCAACGGTTAACTTTTTCAATGTTTCCCAAGGCGCGGAAACTTACGTTTGGGATCTAGGCGACGGAACAGTTTCGGCAAATGAAAATCCAAATCATACCTATCCAACAGCAGATGAAACAGGTTTTGTTGCAACATTAGTAGCAATTTCACCAAGTGGGTGTACGGACACTACTTCATTGGCGATTATCTATGAAGAGCAACTTATTTTCTACGTTCCGAATTCATTTACACCTGATGCAGACGAGCATAATCAAACCTTTAAACCGGTTTTTACAAGTGGTTTTGATCCACATAACTTCGAAATGGTTATTTACAATCGTTGGGGAGAAGTTGTGTTTGAATCACATGATCACACAAAAGGTTGGGATGGCTCGTATGGGTATGAAGGACTAGATGTGCAAGCGGGAGTCTATACGTGGATTATCAACTTCAAACCGAAAGATAACGACGACAAAATAACAGTTAACGGTACTGTAAATGTACTTCGGTAAATTTAAATTCAGTGTACTTTTTAAGCATAAAAAAAAGCTGCTAAAAATTGGGCAGCTTTTTCTTTTATAAGAATTAAGTATTTTTTCTTACTTCTCAGAAGTCAAAGAAGCAAATAAAAACTCTCTATTCATACGAGCGATGTTTTCTAAAGAAATTCCTTTTGGACATTCGATTTCACATGCGCCTGTATTTGTACAATTTCCGAAACCTTCTTCGTCCATTTGGCGCACCATGTTTAATACGCGGTCTTTAGCTTCCACTTTTCCTTGTGGCAATAAAGCGTATTGAGAAACTTTAGCACCAACAAACAACATAGCAGAACCATTTTTACACGTTGCAACGCATGCTCCACAACCTATACAAGCAGCTGCTTCAAACGCCTTATCTGCATCTGCTTTTGGAATTGGAATAGCATTAGCATCCATCGTTCTTCCAGATGTGTTTACAGAAACAAACCCTCCTGCTTGTTGAATGCGGTCGAATGCACTTCTGTCAACAACTAAATCTTTAATAATTGGGAAAGCAGCTGATCTCCATGGTTCAACATAAATTGTGTCGCCATCATTGAACATACGCATGTGCAACTGGCAAGTTGTAATACCTGTGTCAGGTCCGTGCGCGCGTCCATTGATGTACAACGAACACATTCCACAAATTCCTTCGCGACAATCGTGGTCGAACGCAACCGGTTCTTTTTGCTCGTTAACTAATTGCTCATTTAACTGATCTAACATTTCCAAAAACGAACTGTCAGTAGAAACATTATCCAATTTGTAGGTTTCCATTGAACCTTTAGCTTTCGCGTTTTTCTGTCTCCAGATTTTAAGCGTAATGTTTATTGTTTTTGCAGCCATATTTCATAATTTTAGGCATTGCCACTAGCCATTAGCCATTTAAGCATTAGGCATTAGCTTAGCCATTATTTCAAACTTCAAATTTTCTTTAGCAATGCCTTTACATTATTTGTAATTTCTTGCAGCAATTTTAATGAACTCATAGTTCAATTCCTCTTTGTGCATTACTGAGTTTTTAGCATCTGGTCCTTTGTATTCCCATGCGCCAACGAACTTAAAGTTCACATCATCACGTAAGGTTTCTCCTTCTGCATCTTGGTATTCTTCACGGAAGTGACCTCCACATGATTCTTTACGCTGTAATGCATCAACCGCCATCAACTGCCCTAACTCCATAAAGTCTGCTACACGCAACGCTTTTTCCAATTCTGGATTCATTTCGTCTGCACTTCCTGGAACAAATACGTCTTTGTAGAACTCTTCACGTAAAGCTGCAATTTCTTCAACTGCTTCTTTCAAGCCTTGTTCGTTACGTCCCATTCCGACTTTATTCCACATAATCAAACCAAGTTGTTTATGGAAATGGTCAACAGATTTCGTTCCTTTATTATTCAAAAACTTCTCAATACTTGCTTTCACAGCATTTTCTGCCTCAACGAATTCTGGCGTATCTGTAGCAATTTTTCCTGTTCTGATTTCTTTAGCCAAGTAATCGGAAACAGTGTAAGGCAATACGAAATAACCATCTGCCAAACCTTGCATCAAAGCAGAAGCACCCAAACGATTCGCTCCGTGGTCAGAGAAATTTGCTTCTCCAGCAACGAAACATCCTTCAATTGTACTTTGTAGGTTGTAATCCACCCAAACACCACCCATTGTGTAGTGAACAGCAGGATAAATTTTCATTGGTGTTTCATACGGGTTTTCATCTGTAATCTTTTGATACATCTGGAATAAGTTTCCGTATTTTTCTTCAATCCATTTTTTACCTAACTCAATGATTTTCGCATCCGATGGATTGTGGTCACCTTGTGCATACGCTGCTTGACGTCCTTTGTTTTTGATTTCAGTTGCAAAGTCCAAGTAAACACCTTCATTCGTGTCGTTTGCTTCGATTCCAAAACCTGCGTCGCAGCGTTCTTTAGCAGCACGTGAAGCAACGTCTCTTGGCACTAAGTTTCCAAATGCAGGATATCTTCTTTCCAAATAGTAATCTCTATCTTCTTCGGCAATTTGTGTTGGTTTCAACTTACCTGCACGAATTGCTTCTGCATCTTCTTTTTTCTTCGGCACCCAAATTCTTCCTGAGTTACGTAGAGATTCTGACATCAATGTCAATTTCGACTGATTGGTTCCATGTACAGGAATACAAGTTGGGTGAATCTGGACGTAACATGGATTTGCGAACAACGCTCCTCTTTTGTGTACTTTCCAAGCAGCAGAAACATTACTTCCCATTGCGTTTGTTGACAAGAAATAAACGTTTCCGTAACCTCCTGAAGCAATAATCACCGCGTGAGCCGAATGTCTTTCAATCTCACCTGTAACTAAGTTTCTTGCAATAATTCCTCTTGCTTTTCCGTCCACAACAACCAAATCCACCATTTCGTGACGGTTGTACATTTTTACTCTTCCTAAACCAATTTGGCGAGAAAGTGCGGAATAAGCACCTAACAATAATTGTTGACCTGTTTGACCAGCTGCGTAAAATGTACGTTGAACTTGTGTTCCTCCAAATGAACGGTTATCCAACAAGCCTCCGTATTCGCGAGCAAAAGGTACACCTTGCGCCACACATTGGTCGATGATATTTCCTGAAACCTCCGCTAAACGATGTACGTTTGCTTCTCTTGCACGGTAGTCACCACCTTTGATTGTATCGTAAAATAAACGGTAAACTGAGTCACCATCGTTTTGATAATTTTTTGCTGCATTGATTCCTCCTTGTGCTGCAATAGAGTGTGCACGACGCGGAGAATCTTGAAAACAAAAAGCTTTCACATTGTATCCCATTTCACCTAGAGATGCTGCTGCCGCTCCACCTGCCAAACCTGTTCCCACAACAATAACGTCAATTTTTGGACGGTTGTTAGGAGCAACGAGGTTCATGTGGTTTTTATGTTCTGTCCATTTTTCTGCTAATGGACCTGCTGGTATTTTTGAGTCTAATTTCATATTCTAATCTTTATTTATCGTCAAGACTTAATTTCGTTAATGCGCGCAATTGAAATGATGAAATAACGCTATAAAAATAAATCCAAAAGGAACGATGATTGCGAAAGCATATCCTAGCTTATGAATGGTTCTAGTGTATTTTTTACTTACTCCAATAGATTGGAAGGAAGAATTAAATCCATGCCACAAGTGCATTGCAAGTAAAACAAAGGCAAGCGCATACAAACCTGTACGAACAGGACTTTCGAATTTCGCAACCAATTCCTCAAAGTATCTGGTGCTGTTAATCGCATTCGCATCAACGTATTTGTAAACGATTTCGTGTGCCCAGAAATCATACATGTGTAAGCCCAAGAAAGCCAATACCACCAAGCCTGAGATAATCATGTTGCGTGAAGCCCAAGAAGAATTTGCAGCACCATTGTATTTCACGTAAGAAACGTTTCTTGCTTTCTTGTTTTTTAACTCCAATACAAAACCCATTACAAAGTGAAAAATTACACCCGCAATTAATATCGGCTGCATCAAAAACTGAATAACAGGATTGTATCCCATGAAATGAGACATCGAATTAAAGACATCTGCACTGAAAACAGACATCAAATTGATGAAGAAATGCAAGGATAAAAACGAAATCAAAAATAGCCCTGAAAGCGCCATAGCAACCTTCTTTGCAATGGAAGATTTCAATAATGTAGAATTGCCCATATATTAATTTTAGTTATCGGTTACAAATTTACCTTTTTGAACAATCGATTTGGCACATTGTTCTTATTTAGAATCATTTTATATAGCTTAAAACAACGTCGTTGCTGTTCACGTTTATACTTGCTTCCACCCCCATGATGATCGCTCGGTTGTCGTCAATATGACCAAAAGGGAAATCAAAACAAACTGGAATTTTTCTGAAGGCAAAATGTTGTAAAACAATCTCTTCAGTCAACATTCCAAAAGGAACAGCCGTATCTTCCATATCGGTCATTCCACCCACAACCAAAGCACTGATGCGGTCAAATACACCATTCTTTTCCATGGCAAATAACATGCGGTCCAGATGGTAATAGTGTTCGCATAAATCCTCAATGAATAAAATCGCATCCTGAAAATGATAGCTATCGGGCGTTGAAAGCAAACTATATAAGATGCTTAAATTCCCACCAATGATTTTACCTTTTGCAAAACCAGCTTTGTTTTTCGGATTTGCTGTAAAACGAACGTCATTATGTTTTCCCGTTAAATGTTGCAACATTGTTTCCAATGCTTCCGATGAATTGGTTTGATAATTCAAAGGCATCGTTGCATGTAAACTTGCAACTCCCAAACGATTTAAGCGCTGATGAAAAACAGTAATATCACTAAAACCCACCATCCATTTGGGTTCGCGAAGCATGTTTGCCCAGTTCAGGCGATCGACTATACGAACACAACCATATCCACCTCTAGCGCAGATAATGGCTTTGGCCTCTGGATGATCAATTCCTGCTTGAACGTCTGCCGCTCTTTGTTCATCTGTACCTGAAAAATAATGATGAACGCCTGTGCAATGTTTGGCTACTTCCACCCGAAAACCTTTTGCTTCAAAAAAGGAAGTTGCAAAGTCAACGTACTGTTGTTCAACGGATTTTGCTGGAGCAGTGATGTAAATTAAATCTCCAGGTTGAAGTGCTGGCGGTTGAATCATAATTGTTGTAATAAAAAAGTGGTTATCTGTAAATCAAAGGGCGTCGTGATTTTGATGTTTTCTTCGTTTCCTTCTACAAGAAAAATGGGAAATCCAGCTTCTTCAACCAGACCCGCATCGTCTGTTACACCTGCATGGAAGGGTTTTTCGTAAGCTTTGCGCAAGGTTTCCGCACGAAAACATTGAGGCGTTTGGACAAGTCGAATTAACTCGCGATCTTCTTTTTGTGACGTTGCATCGATAATTTTCCGAATGGATTCCTTCGGTTTGAGAACAGGAATGGCCGCTTGTTCGTGTTCTAAAGCAAGAAAACATCGTTCGATCGTTTCTCTTGAAACCAAAGGTCGTACGCCGTCATGTACACCAATCCATTCTCCGGTGGCGTGCGCTAGTGCATTTTTGATAGAATGATAGCGTTCTTCACCGCCAGAAACAATCAAGTGAGGAATGGTACATTGTTGATTTTGAAGTGTTTCTTTCCAGTAATCTTTCCATTCTTCTGGCAAAGTCAAAATGATTTGCAAGGTATTATCGTATGAAAAGAAAGCTTCTAAGGTATGTTGTAAAATGGGTTTTCCGCAAACTTCAATAAATTGTTTCGGAAGTTCACTCCCCATTCTTTTACCAATTCCTCCTGCGGTGATGATGATGGTGCGACTTTGCATGATTCAAAGGTAAGCAAAAGGAGGGAAGAGTAATACACAACGAGCTTTGATGGATGTTAATACAACACCAATAAAAGTGAACTATCAAAAATCAAACTTCAAATTGCCGATCTTAAAAAAGAGGAGTAAAAACTCCCCTTCACCCCAACCCATGTCCTCGAATGTAACTCAAAAAAGCAAGCTTGAGTTTAATAAAATTGTAATCTAATGGACCTTTAATTTGCCCAATAAAATTGATGTAGCCACCCAAACGATGAATGAAAGCAGACTGATAACGGTGTGTTCCGGCGGAATTTATTTTGAAGTGGCGCTGCGTAGCAATTTCGATTCCATTAGTAGTCAGGTCGTGAAGCATTGCCCGTACTTTCTTCAATAACTTGCGATCCACATTCACTTTTTCATTCACTGTCAAGCCGGTAACCGTTTGCTTGCGGTTGGAAGTTTTCAGCCTAAACTTTTTTTCATTGACCACAAATTGATGGTTTGCAATAATTTGTTTTATATGTTCAATCGTTTCGTTGCTGATGGATGCGTTGGATGAAAAAGTCAAATCATCTGCATAACGTGAATAGGTCAAGTCGTTTGCTTCACAAAAAAGCTTCATTTCCTGATCAAATTCCAAGCAAATAAAATTGGAAATCACAGGTGAAGTAGGTGCGCCTATTGGCAATTTTCCTTTGTAGGTTGTCAACAAGGTTAAGGCGTATGCCATTTGCTCATCGAATAGGAAGTGATTGGATAAAAACAATTCCTTGACGCGCCTTGCAGATATAGACGGAAAGAAGTCTTTTAAGTCGATATTTAAAACCACTTTTTTCTGGGTGTGCATTTTGGCATTTTCGACGATATTACTATCAAAAGGCATGTATTCAGGATGCAATACAAATCCATGAGCTTCAGCGGGTTTAACGCATAAATAATAACATTGCAGGTAATAATTTAAGATGCGTTGGCAGTTTTTCAAGTCGTAAGAAGGCGCAAACAATTCTCTCTTACCACCTTTCTTTTTGGAAATGAAATAGTGTTTATAATCTGGGAAATTGAGTAACTGCTCTAGCTCATTAAATGGAATATTAAATAAGTCACATAAACCAATGGGTTTGTCAATCCTGAAAAATACCAAGGTTTTAAATTCGTGTAGTGGCAATCGTTCAGGATCAGCATAGTGTTGTTTAAAATAGTTTGCACTAAATTCCCGTAGCAAGCTTTTGTCGCTGGCATTTACAACTTGTTGAAACTGTTCTGTTATATTCATTTTTTAAAAAAGGAGTCGTTGCTAATTATCTTTGCAATATTTCGCAATTAATGGGAAGCGGAGCGATAGCGAGCATCACATTAATTGCGAATCTTTCTATATCTCCACTTCTTCTTGGGTTGCAGGAACACAACCGCAAAGTCATTCTAGTTTGACCTCATAATCTTATCGCAACGACTCCATGTTTTAGTTTAAAAAGGTGTGTCTATTTCATCTATTCTTTTCTGAGAGAATTGAAAATCTCCCGAATAAGGTTTGTGTTTCGTAATGGCCGAAAAATTTGCTCTGTGTGATAAGCAAACGGTTCCTAACTTACCATTTCTGTTTTTTCTCAAAAGTAATTCCGTTACGCCTTGGGTGCTGTTGCCGTCCTCATCGCAGGTTAAACCATAATATTCAGGTCGGTACACAAAGATTACTTTGTCAGCGTCTTGCTCAATGGCACCCGATTCACGTAAGTCAGAGAGTTGAGGTCTTTTATCTCCTCCACGTTGTTCCACCGCACGACTTAATTGGCTTGTAGCAACAATACAAACCGAATGTTGCTTTGCCAAGTTCTTTAGTTCTCGACTAATATATCCGATTTCCAATTCGCGACTGTTACGGTATTTATGGGTACTCATCATTTGAATGTAGTCCACAAAAATGAGTTTCACGCCGTTTTCTGTAATTTGCTTCTCACATTCTGCTTTAAAAGAATGTATTGAACTGTGGCAACTATCATTGATAAAAATCGAGCGACTTTTTAAGCGGTCTTCAATGCCATAAAGTCTACTTTTTTCATCTTCGTTGAGGTTGTTTTGCAATAGTTTATTGATAGCGATATTAGTTTCAAAAGAAATAAAACGGTTTGTCAAAATAAAATCAGACAAGTCAAATGAGAAGTATAAAACAGGATGTGTAAGGGCAATATTCATAGCTAAGCTCACTAGCAATTGTGTTTTTCCCATCGAAGGTCTACCTCCAATTATGATAAACTCGCCCATTGTAAAACCACCGAATAAATTGTCAAATTCAGAAAATCCAGTTGGAATCACGTTTTCATTTTCAATACCACTATTGAGTTGGTTCACGCTTTCAGCAACCAAAGAGTTGATGCTTTTAGATGAACCAACATGGAACAATTTGCTTTCTGCTTCAAACAATACATTTTTGAGTTGAAAGATGATTTCCCGTTCATCGGAATGGGTGTTGTTGGTTATTTTCTCTAATTGCTGAATGATTTTCTGTTTCATAATGTGAAGATACGTTTTCTAATTTCGCTTTTTTGCGTTGTTGAAAAAAATAATTGAGCAATAATAAAGAAGGGACAAATACTGTTTTCCTTGCTGGAAAATTGTTTTGAATTAGTTTGTTTGGCATCATGAAAGTTAGTAAGAAATCAAAACGAGAGCACTTGTTTTTTTTTGAATTTGAACATTCAGTTTTATTGTTTTCAAATGATCTTTTTCACTAACTTAAAGAGAAAAATGATAAAAAATGAGTGATTTATTAAAAGAGAGCATCCAATCAAAAATATTTTCAATTAGGGGATTACAGGTTTTGTTAGACAAGGATTTAGCAACGTTTTATGAAGTAAAACCTTTTCGATTAAGAGAGCAAGTTAAGCGTAATCCTGAAAGATTTCCAACTGATTTTATTTTTCAATTAAATGATAGCGAGGTTGATTTATTGGTCTCGCAAAATGCGATACCTTCAAAACAACATCTTGGAGGAACTAACCCATACGTTTTTACGGAACAAGGTGTTGCTGCGTTATCAGGAGTATTAAAAAGTGAAAATCAACATTAGTAAGTGTTGAAATATTCAGAACCTGAGTTCGGATGAGGCATGTCTTTGTTCAAAACGTCTTGGTTATGGAAAGAGTAATAAAAATTGAACAGAAACAATTCGAATTCGACAATAAGTTGAATGAACTACTTAACGCATTACAAGCTCCAAATATTCAGCAAAAACAAGGAGTTTTCTTTGACGGACAACTATTCGATGCGTATGTTTTTGTAACGGATCTTATCAAATGCGCTCAACATTCCATCATTTTGATTGACAATTATATTGATGAAACAACACTTTTAATGCTAAGCAAGCGAAATTTAGATTGTGAAGCAATCGTATACACAAAAAAAATTAGCAGTCAATTGCAATTAGATTTAGCAAAATACAACGAACAATATCCTGAGATTCAAATAAAACTTTTTAAAAACGCACATGATCGTTTTTTAATTTTAGACCATAAAGCTCTTTATCACATTGGTGCTTCGCTTAAAGATTTGGGAAAGAAATGGTTTGCTTTTTCGAGAATCGATGATTTTCTTCCTGAGATTTTGAACAAATTAGGAAAAAGTTAACTTCGCTACTCAAACACAAACACCAACTTTAAGCGGCGTTTTGGCGACCAGCAGAGCTTCGAAGGATTTGCAATCCTTCACAAATTAGCCAGACTTGATGAGATACGATAACTAGACACCCCATTTATATGTTCAAACAGTTGCATATTATCACGATACCAATCTCTTACAGGAATTTGTTTGTTATTTATTATTGCAAAGTGTTTTCGGTATTGGCGACGCATGGTTAATGAATTGTTGTTTTTCTAACTCTGAAATAATGCATTGGAAATCCTAGGATAAAAGCTAGGAAGACTCCAACGAATGTTGAATAATACCCCCATTTTATGCTGATATAACTAAATAAAATGGAAAATAAGATTCCAATAAAAATACTCGTGTTGTTTTTAAATGAGGACAGAAAGATTATTGGTAAAATAAAAGAAATAAAACCAATACCGATTTGTAAGAATGATAATTCTTGCTCAATTGAAAAAATTAAAACTCCGCTAAAAAGCAAGGCTATTAAAATGCTTACTATTAATTTCATTCCCTTTCTTTATATTAAAAGATGGATGTGGTATCCAAATTCTGGATCAATACAACATCATCATTTTGAACAACTCGTCTAAATCCGTAATCATTAATAAGTCTAGTTTCTACCGCATTGGTTGTCGGAAATCGAGTGACAAAATCATATTCTTGGAAAAGATTCTGATTTTCTTTGGCCCAAGGTCGAGGTTCCGTTACAATATAAGTTCCCGTTCCTCTTTGATAGTATATGATAAAATGTTTTGCAGCCATTTTCTAATTTTTACTGGCATTTATGATTGCTCCTATTGTCATTGCAACCATGAAAACAACCCAGGCAATTTTTTGAATCTTTGATTGTTTTTCCCACCAAACTTTCCATCCGCCAATAGGATTTTCTTTAAATGCTTTTTGAATTTCTGCTTGTTTACCTTCTGTTGAATTTTCGAATTCAGATCTGGAAGAAATATAATTCTTAGTTGGGTTTAGTTTATTAAGGCTTGACAGATACTTCTCTTCAATCAAAAAAATTGATTGAGCAGCGATATTTATTTCTTTTTTTCTTTTAGAAGCTTCATTGATTTTTTGAAAAGCCCCTCTTGATGAAGATTGACGTGAATATTTATTGGATGAAAATTGCCCCATAATTCCTTCCGCTAATGCAGAATTACTCGCAGCTGAAGCATGTTTTTTAGGTAAATCTACAACTCTTCTACATAGAGAGTAGCCCGTCTCATAATATGAAACATTACTATTATCCAATTGAGTAGCATAATCTTGTGCACTTTCCAAGGTTGCAAATCGTGAAACCAATTCTTGGTAAGAATTATCCAAATCATGAAATTGAATGTAATGATTTTCTATTGCAGGATAAAACCCATTTACAACTTGATTGATTTCTTTAGCAACCCTTTTCCCCATTGAATCAGAATTAGGAGCGTGTTTTATAGCATTTTTCCAATAGGCTATTGCTTCTTTGGTTTTTATATCGCCAATTTTTGATGTATAAACTATTGCAATTCCTTTACCGAGCCATGCGTCAGAATTGGTAATATCCTTTTCTAGAACTTTATTAAAATATTGAAGCGCTTCTTCCCAATTTGTTGCTTCTACGGCTGTTTCGGCCATCATCATAAGGTTTCCTACTTCACCGCTTATAGCATTCTTATAGTTTTCTTGTGCCTTTTCAGTTTCTATTACGCTACCACAAAAGCCACAATTTTGGCCTTCACTAATATTTTGCGATGCTCCGCAAGATGTACATTTGATTTGCATGGTTATTTGTTTTCAAGATTTTTAATTATTTCTTCGCACATTTCTCTCGAATTGAGTTCTGATTTTCTACCGGGCTTAGAATCCGTAACTCCCATATCCCGCGCTACTGATTTACTAGAAACAAGCTGGTATGTTTGATACTCGTAATTTTTGTTTTTATCATCATAATATCTATAAATAAGATAGGTCTTCCCGCTTGCAGAATCCATATGATAAACTTGGAGTTTAGCCTCAGTCATATTACAATTGCTTTAAATATTCTTGTTTTTTTCTATCAAACTCATCTTGTGTAATTGCTCCTAAATCGAGAAGTTCTTTCAATTCTTTCAACTTTGTTGCAACTGAACCATTACTATTTGGTTGCATGTTTTGCTGAATAAGATTTGGTAAAGCCATACCCATTCCTAAACCAGCCCCTAAACCTAAACCTTCACCCATTCCTCCGCCTGATTTTGCCGCTTCTTCTAAAGAATCAGCGATTTTAAATTTCATGTACTGATCAAGGTTGCCAATGGCATTCATTCCCGTTTTCGTATCGATTAACTTTTGAACCTCATCAGGTAGTGATATAGAATGAATATAGAAGTCATGCAGAAAAAGCCCTATTCCTTCAAACTCTTGGATAAGCTCGGAGCGCATCACCATGTTCAAATTGTCAATGTTAACAGGTATGTCAAAAACTGACTTTAGCATTTTACCCAAAACCACATTTAATTTTGAAATGATGATTCCCCTTAAGTAGTCTTCAATAGCATTCGTTATATACAAGCCCATTGTTCCAACAACCTTGTTGACAAACAACAAACTATCTTTGACTTGAATGGAGAAAGAACCATAAGAACGAAGCCTTACCATTTGCAATTCATTGTCTCGAAATAAAATGGGTTCTTTTGTTCCCCATTTTAGATTTGGAAATAACTGCTTGCCAACGAAAAGAACTTCAGCACGAAAAGGGGAATTCGGTCCATATCCAAATCTTGTAACCCATTTCGTTATTAATGGAATGTTTTGAGTTTGTAGTACATGTCTGCCTGGTCCAAAAACATCCAATGCACGTCCATCTCTAAAAAAAACAGCGTCTTGACTTTCTCTAACAGTTAATTGAGAGCCCCACTTTATCTCTAGCTGTCCATCATCCGGTACTCGTTTAACTAAAACAATTCCGCTATTATCTAAATATTCGATGACTTCCATTTCAATTAATATTTTTGGATAAAGTTTATTCTATCTAGAAATAATTTTTCTATTTCCGTAACATTCTGATTCAAAGCAACGACTGTGATTTCTTCATGAGACTTAGTTTGAATTAATACTTCCATGAGACAAACTCTTTCCACTATTTGATGGTCTATTTGTAAAATTTGCTCAAGTTCATCTTCTTTAATTTGGTTAGAATCAAAAAACGACGATTCGCCATATGAAGCGTATTTTATTTTTGAACTAAGTGTATTTATATTTTTTCTGGCTATTTCGAATTCAGTAGCCTTTTGAGTCTGATTATTTTGAATAAAAGTCCTTTTAAATACTTCTATTTTTTGCTCTATCAAATCAATTTTCCCAGAAATAAAAATCCTTAATTGCTTGTCTTCATATCGCTTATTATCTCTTGTGGCGTAACCTTGAAAGTCAGGTATAAGCGAACCAATTTTATCAAATATGTTAACTTTTCTTTGTGTCATGCATAAATCTAATCACAAATATATCTAAAAACATTTTAGAAAATCTAAAATATATAAATCAATAATAAAACACTTTCAAGTTTGGCTATAGTACTTTTAGCTTGTGAAAAACAAAGTAGCAGAGAAGATTAGAATGGAGCGTTTGCGACTAAACTTGAGTCAGCAAAACATGGCAGATGAATTGGGTATTACCATCGCTGCCTATTCCAATTTGGAAAGAGGAGTTACTGAAATTTCAATCAATCGACTTTTCAAAATTGCGGACTTGTTGGGTGTATCCGTTAATACGTTGTTAGAAACAGAAAACACATATCTTCAGCAAGAACCCCAACAACAAAGTTTTCAGGAACCATACATAAGCCAACAATTGTATATGGTTATTCAAGAAGTAAAACATCTCGCAGACGAGTTGGCAAGGATGAAGCTGCAAATTGCTGAAATAAAGAATCAGAAGTAATTGCCTATCTTTACGCCTTATGCTCATAGGCCAAGATTATCCCAAACTTGATTTTTATATTGGAAAGCTGCATTTGTTAGAACCGAATGGTACGATAACAGACCTGCTGATGGCAGCCTTGAGTTTTTACTTTGCTATTTCACTTCAAAACGTAAAAAATAAAGATGCATTCACGCGTATGTGGATGGCCTTTTTTCTGTTACATGGCCTCGGTTCGTTTTTTGGCGCTTTGGGTCATGCCTTATACTTGTACTGGGGAATTTATGGAAAAATTACGACTTGGATTACAGGTGTACTTTCCATATATGCGATTGAAAAAGCTTTTATTGATCAACTGGAAAACACCTCACAAAGAACGCTTTTTGAAAAAATTGCTTTTTGGAAAATTCCATCCATTTACTTGGCTATCGTTTTGATTTGTTTACTCAGCGATGTTTCGTTAAAACCAGAACGTCCGTTTTTACCGGTGGCCATCAACACAATCGTGGGCGTTGTCTTTAGCGCAGGCTATTTAGCTTACACATTTTCTAAAAGCAAGAATGCAATCTACCGCTATTTTTATTGGGGCGTGATGGTCATTTTACCAAGTGCTTTTTTCTTTTTGATAAAAATAAACCCGTTTCCGTGGTTCGATAAAAATGATTTTTCACACGTTTTTATGTGTGGTGGAATCACCTTGTTTTATATCGGCGTAAAGAAACGTTTGCAGCTTAATACTTAATCGTCAAGGTGCTGTATTTGCTGACTTGTTTACCTTTTTCATCGGTTCCCGTAACGAAGTACACATAATTCCCGACAGGCAATAACTCGTCGTTGAAACCTTTTCCGTCCCATTTAAAATCGGGGTCTTGCGTTTTGAAAACCGTTTTACCAAAAGCATCCAACACAACTAGCGAAAAGTCATTCACTTCTTTGGCTTGGATTTGTAAGAAATCATTATTACCGTCACCATTTGGAGTGAAGACATTTGGAAGTTCGAGAACGATTGTGCTTTTTTCTGGCATTTTTGCTTCTTTCACTTCATCCACCACTTCTTTTACTTCTGATTTGGGTGCGGTATTGTCTTTTGTTTTAGAAGTATTTACGGATGTTGCTGACTCGTTTGTCGCTTCCGATTTGATTGTCGCATACGACATAGGAAGGGAGAACATATTTGTAGCAGCTATTTCCGCATTTAACTCAGAAGTAATGGGTTCGGGAGCAACAGGTTTTACAACCGGCAAGGTATAAATAGTACTTGCTGTTGGCTCGGAATCGGAAGTGTTTTTCGAAACCTGCTGAGAACTTGTTTTTTGAGCGGTTTGTTGTTCTTTCTTTTCTTTTAAAGGAGCTTTCGGTGCATCTTTTTCTTGAAAGGCAAACCAAGTTAATCCCGTTACGCTCGCTGCTGTAATGGCACCAATTGTAATTTTAGCTAGAAGAGAAATTCCTGTAGTCGCAGCAGCAGCCGAAGTTGCGCCAATAGAACTAGAGACTGCCGTCCAAATTTCAGGGCGAACAGGTGTTTCCAATCCTGACAATTGTTGTTGAAACAGTTCTTTTATGTGGTCTTTTTCTTCCATTTCTTACTTGTTTTCAATGCGTTCACGCAAATAAGCCCGCGCTCGAAGGTATTGCGATTTGGAGGTGCTTTCTGTCACGCCCAAATGAGCGGCAATTTCCTGATGCGAATAACCTTCAATGGCAAACATGTTAAACACAACACGGTAACCATCTGGCATTTTCTGCACCATTGCCATCAAATCTTCTGCCATTAATGTTTCAGCGATGTAGCTATTTGTGTCCAATTTATATTCTACTTCTTCTGCTTGAACGTCGTTAAGAAATTTTGCGTTTTTCCGCAACTGATCCAAGCAAGTATTCACCATAATTCGTCGAATCCAACCTTCTAAAACACCTTCGTTTTTATAATCCGAAAGTTTCGAAAAGATTTTGATGAAGCCATCTTGTAACACATCCTCCGCTTGATCGCTATTTTTCATGTAGCGTAAACAAACACTGAACATCTTTGGGGCAAATTTGTCAAACAACGCTTTTTGAGCCTTAGGACTTCCGTTTAAACATTCCCTAACCAATGTAAAATCATCCATGCTCTTGATACCTGACGCAATTGTTGTTGAAAAAGTTGCAAATCTGTTGAAAACCGCGCTAACATTTCGCTAATTTCGCCTGAAAAATACTACTTTTTATGTCAGTTGGAATGCGTTTTTTAACCCTGCTTGTTTTTTTCTCATGCAATGCCTGGGGACAAATGAACTTAGAATCGGGAACTTACAAAGGTCAACTCGCAATGAATGACCGCCTAACGATCCCCTTTCATTTATTTATGGAAAAAGAGAATAATAAATGGAAGGCACAAATTGTAAATGGAAAAGAACACATTCCGATGCAGCTTACAGTTGTTGGCGACTCGATAACAACGCGCTTTCCCGAAATGGATGCGTATTTGCGTTTTTGTACAGATGGTTCTCAAACGAGTTTTAGAGGATATTGGGTCAACCAAAACAAAAAGAAAGTGGTGAAAATTCCTTTTACGGCTTCCATTGAATACGATGAGGTGGGTTTAAAGAAATCTACAGCTGATTTGAGTGGCAGATGGCGTACAACATTTGATCCTACATCAAGTACACCCGAAGCAGCAATTGGTGTGTTTACGCAAAATCACGATTGGATAGAGGGAACTTTTCTAACAGAAACAGGCGATTACAGATACTTGTATGGTAACATGAAAGAAAATGCGTTTAGCCTTTCTACTTTCAATGGTTCATGGGCTTTTTTATTTGATGGAAAAGTAGTCGGAGATTCCATTTATGGGGATTTTTACAGTGGACCAAGTTATCACACGGAATGGATTGCGGTCAAAGATGCTGCGGCTCAATTGCGCGATGAAAAAAGCCTGACCTATGTTGTAAACGACAAAGCGATGCAAACAGCAAGTTGGTTGACATTAAAGAACAAACCTTTTGCAAGCATTTCAGCTAAGTATAAAAACAAAGTGGTGATTTATCAAATCATGGGAACGTGGTGCCCCAACTGTATTGATGAAATCAAGTTATACAAAGAATTATACAAAACCTACCACGCGCAAGGCTTAGAAATTGTTGCCCTAGCGTATGAAGTGGGAACGGATAAAAAAGCACAGTTGGCGCGCTTAAAAGCGTTTAAAAAGAAAATGAATCTCCCGTATGAGATTGTACTTGCAGGAACTTCTTCAAAAGATGTCGCAGCCGAACAGTTCCCGATGTTGAATGGAATCATGAGTTTTCCGACTTCTGTATTTGTAGACAAAAAAGGAAAAGTTCAAACGGTTTTCACAGGTTTTAGCGGTCCTGCAACGGGAGCAGATTATCAAAAGTTAAGTGAAGATATTCGAAATGAAATCCTTCGATTGATGAAGTAGTTTGCATTTTAACATTTCGCAAAGAAATAATTTACACGTTTTTGAGTTTTACTTAAAGAAACCACCTCGGAAAATCATAAACACTTGTTTTTCTGTGGATTGTAAATTATTCTACCATGAAAACCTACTTATTTCTACTATTCACCTTGTTACTTTCTTTCGCCAATGCGCAGGATTTGGAAGCAAAAAAAGATAAAATGTATAGTCTTTCTGAAAATGAGAAAGCTAGTTCGCTTTACAAAAAAGGGAAAGACTACATGGAAAAAGAAAACTACAACAAAGCCATCGGGTATTTCAAAAAAGCCCTCAAAGCAGATCCTAATTTTATTTTGGCATTGGATGATATTGCTGCTTGTTACCGCCGGAAAGAAGATTTCGCAACAGCACTACAGTACTACGACAAATCCTTGGCGCTTTTTCCAGAAGGAGATTTTTCCTTAACCAACATTGCAGTGATTTATTCCTTGATAGGAAAATACGATAAGTCCATTATGTATTATGCCAAGATGATGCAATACTACCCGGATAGCGCCGAAGGATATTTTGGTTTGGCGCGTATTTACGTAATGAAGGACGAACCCGAAAAGGCATTGCGTTATATTTTTCAGGCACATAGAATTTATTTACGGGAAAGTTCCGACTACACCAAAGATGCTGAGGCGATTGAGAAAATTATTTTGCAAATGCTTCAAAAAGTAAACAAGGAAAACTTTTATCACAAGCTGGCGAAAGAATATGGCTTTGAGTAGGATAAATTCTTAAATTTAGGCTTACTTAAACTGGAAATATTGAGGAAGTTATTGCTCATACAACTTATAATATTTTGTTTTTCTGCAATTGGAGTTCAAGCACAACTTACCAATCGCATTTCACTTCAAACAGGATTATTTCATTGTTTTTTTGATAAATCTCCACTCCTTAACACGAACTACTTGAGTAAGTATGACCAACCATTTGGCGGTTTATTAATCAGTTCTTTTGGTGTAAATTATTCTCGGAAAATCAATGAAAAGTCATTTGTTGCAGCTGAGGTAATGTTGTTTAGCGAATCATATCGAAAGTACTTTGTTGAAGAGCAATTGATCAATGTAACAGCCGAAAGAAACTATGTTACAACTGGTTTTGATTATGGAAGATTAGTTCCAATTGCCAACAAAATCAATCTTGTGTATGGTGCGGGTTTGAAAATCCGAATGGGAAACGAATCAAGTATCGTTGCGCGAACGAGTACGGAGTTAAATTTGGTTTCTACTAGTTGTCGTGATGTTGGTTTAAATGGTTTTGCTGGTATTGACTTTTCTCCTTGGAAATACTTGACCTTATATTCTCGCGTAAATTTTCTTGGGTTTGTTTACCAACGAGAAAAAACCAGTCAATGGGATGCGTCTTTGCGACTTGGTTTGGGATTTAATTTTTGAATCAAGACACAAAAATCGCTTTCAAAATCTCCATCACCTTTTCACTTGCTTCTATGTGCGCCATGTGACCAACATCTTCTATCAAAAAGGTTTGGTCGGGAAAAGGAAAACGATGTTGTAATGTGGCTACATCCACCAAGCGATCGAGGACACCATGAATGACAAAATAGGATTTAAAATGTGCATGTACTTCGGGCGTGAAATCTTTTCTGACGCGCATCGCCAAGGCAGCATAAGCAATTGACTCCGGTGAAAGTTGACTCGCCTCTGCTTTCAATTCTTGTATGATTTCCCAATAGGGCTCTGTGTTTCCAAATAAATTAGGAATGGCCTCATTGATAAAAATTTGCTTGGCTTTAAACGCAATTTCTGCCACGCGCAAACGGTCTTTTTTCTTTTGTTCGTTATCGTCCCAAAAATTTGAATTCAACAGCACAACCTTGTCACACCCCTTGTGTTTTTCTTTCAGACACATTCCCACATACGCGCCCATGGAATGACCCACAATATCAAACGAAGTAATCTTTTCGTGTGCTAAAATTTTGGAAACTTCCTCCGCCATGAAAGCAATGGAAGGCTCTGCCTGATGGTCTTCTAAAGTTGAATTTCCATGACCTGGCAAGTCGATAAAAAGCAAATGAGCATTTAATTCTGATAGAGGAAGGAAATGCCACATGCTAGAGGATTCAAGAAATCCGTGTAGGAACACAATGGTTTTACCTTCTCCTTTTTGCGAGTAAGCAAGCATTTTATGCGTTCATCAAAGTTTCGATTTCTTCCGCTTCCAATGGAATATCTTTCATCAAATTGAAAGGCGCACCTGTTTCCTGAACCACTAAATCATCTTCCAGTCGGATACCCAATCCTTCTTCCGGAATATAGATTCCTGGTTCACACGTAAACACCATTCCTGCTTGAATCGGCTCGTTCCATAAACCAACATCATGCGTGTCCAATCCTAAGAAATGTGACGTTCCGTGCATGAAATATTTTTTATACGCTGGCCAATCTGCATTTTGATTGTGGATGTCGTCCATTGTAATCAATCCTAAATTCACCAATTGTTCTTCCATCAAATGACCCACTTGTTTGTGGTATTCCGCCATAATTGTACCTGGAACCAATAATTTTTCGGCTTCTTTTTTTACATGCAAAACGGCATTATAAACCGCTTTTTGTCTTGCTGTAAAACGTCCATTAACAGGAACACAACGCGTTAAGTCAGACGAATAATTAGCGTATTCAGCACCCACATCTAACAAGATCACATCACCATCCAAACACTGTTGATTGTTTTCAATGTAATGCAAAACACAAGCATTTTTTCCTGACGCAATAATTGGCGTATAAGCAAATCCCTTAGAACGGTTGCGCAAAAACTCATGTGCTAATTCGGCTTCGATTTCGTATTCCCACACTCCTGGTTTGATGAATCCTAAAAGACGGCGCACACCTGCTTCTGTGATTTTGCAAGCGCGTTGCATCAATTCCAATTCAACTTCATCTTTTATGGAGCGAATTTTATGAAGAATAGGCGCTGATTTATGAACTTGGTGAGCAGGATAATCTTGTCGAACTTGTTTGATAAAACGATCTTCACGCGTTTCAACTTCAGTGGACGCTCGTAAATGTTCATTGGTATTAATGTAGATTCCTTTAGCTTCCGCCATCATTTGTTTGAAAATCGTCGGAAACTGTTGCAACCAATAAACGGTTTTAATTCCAGCCACTTCAAACGCAGCTTGTTTGGTCAATTTTTCACCCTCCCAAACCGCAATATGTTCATTAGTTTCACGCAAAAACAATACTTCTCGGTGTGCAGGATTACTAGCTTCTGGAAACAATACAAGAATCGATTCCTCTTGGTCAACTCCGGATAAGTAAAAAATATCACGGTGTTGCTGAAAAGGCATCGTACCATCTGCACTGATTGGGTAAATGTCGTTCGAGTTGAAGACAGCCAATGTTTCGGATTCCATGCGAGCAATAAACTTCTTTCTGTTGCGAACAAAAAGGGAAGAGTCGATGCGGTGATATTTCATAAAAATGAGTTTTTGAAAGTTGAGTATTTATTCTAAACTAGAACGTTATTTCTCGTTTCTCTCGAAATGACATTCGTGGGACAAATATTGGCGAAAAGATTTTGTCTTTTCGCTCTACTTTCCTTATTAGATGTCATTCCTACCAAGGGGGAGGAATAGGCTAGTTCAATTCTGTACATTCAATTTATTATTTGAAAAAGAAACGAATAATATCATTCCCGTTAGCGTAAAGCATTAGGCCAAGTAAAAGGAAAATCCCAATCATTTGAGCGGTTTCCAACACTTTTTGTGGCGCTTCTTTACCTGTAATCATTTCATAAATCAAGAAAATTACGTGACCACCATCCAATGCAGGAATCGGTAAAATATTCATAAAAGCAAGAATGATAGAAAGAAGTGCGGTATTTAACCAAAACGATTCCCATTCCCATTGCGGTTCAAACATTTTACCAATGGAAGCAAATCCTCCGATAGAAGTAGCTCCTTTTTTAGTGAAAACAAACTTAAATTGTGAAATATAATCGGTCAAGGTATTGATTCCGTATTTGGAGCCTAGGCTAATGCTTTTACCCAATCCGTAGTATTCGTGATGAATAGCCAATGAGTCTTTGCCAAGTTGTGTTTTTGTTTGAAAACCAATAGTTCCTTCTTTGGAAACATTGGGTTGTATGGTCATTTCTTTTTTATTGCGTTGGATTAAAAGGTCAATTTTTTTGCCTTTATTTTTGTAGAGAACAACTTGGAGTTCATCAAAATAATGTAAGGGTTGATTATTTACAGCAAGTATCACATCGCCTTTTTTAAGGTTTGCTTTAGCTGCTGCTGTACCTGAAACCACTTCTTCAACAATCACCTTTTCGCTACGTAAACCAAAAGCTTGCATGGCACCTGCGTGAAACAACTCATAGTCCACATCTTTTGGCAAGTGAATTTGTTCGGTTTTCCCGTCCGCATGCTTTACTTCAAGGTTACGAACACCACGGAACATAATTCCCTTGTTGATGTCGTCTAGATTCAATGCGGCATTTCCTTCAATTTTCGTAACGATGTCACCTGAATAAATGTGGTATTTTTCCAATGCAGGATGTGCACTTAATCCGTGTTCTAATTTATTGAAATTCAACTCGTCTTGTCCATAATAAGTGATGACACCGATGTAAATGATAAAGCCTAAAACGAGGTTCACAACTACGCCACCAATCATGATAATCAAACGTTGCCATGCTTTTTTTGAACGAAATTCCCAATCTTGTGCAGGAAGTTTCATTTGTTCGGTGTCCATAGATTCATCAATCATTCCGGCAATTTTCACATAACCACCCAAAGGCAACCATCCAAATCCCCATTCAGTTGTATCGGTATGTTTTTCCCATTCAGCAGGAGCTCCTGTGCTCAACCAAGATGTTTGCCATTTCCCTTCAATTTTTTTGAAGCGAACCAACGAGATCCAAGGATTGAAAAACAAATAAAAACGTTCAATGCGTGTTTTGAAAAGACGAGCAGGAATAAAATTCCCGAATTCGTGTAAGGTCACTAATATCGCTAAAGCTAAGATTAACTGACCCCCTCTGATTAAAATGTCCATTTATTAAATTTGAGTAACAAATATAAGGTTTCTAAACGTTTCGACGTTCGCGAAAGGATTAAGGAATGTTAAGCTACAAAAAGTTACATTAATCTACCAGCTCCAAATCGATCTGACGTTTTTTGGGA
>CAZHPL010000005.1:0-12935 GCA_964534495.1 uncultured Lishizhenia sp. | reverse complement strand
AAATACGAACTGTTACTTTGTCCCCGCAGTTGTATTCCTTTTTGGTTCGAACACCTATAATGCGGTATTTTTCTTGGTCAAAATAGAATCTATCTCCCGGAATATCCATCATTGGAACCATTCCTTCGCAGTAATTTTCATGCATTCGTACAAACATACCGTGGTCGGCCAAGCCAGAAATGGTACCCGTAAATGTTTCCCCCTTATGCTCATTAACAAAGAGCGTTTGGAAGTATTTCACGGATTCTCGTTCAGCGTCAGCGGCTTTACGCTCATTTTTGGAAACGCGTTTACAAATTTCATTCAGTTCATTTCCGTATCGGTGTTGACGTGTGGTTAATTCTTCTTGTAAAATCCGATGCACCACCAAATCCGCATAGCGACGAATCGGTGATGTGAAATGCGTATAATAGTCAAAAGCTAAACCATAATGTCCAATGTTTTCGGTATCATACGAAGCTTTTGCCATCGAACGAATTGCCATTGTCTGAACTAAGGAAAATTCATTTTCATGACGTAATTCCTCAAATAATGCGTTCAGATTTTTTGCAATTTTAGATGGGTCGTGTAAATCAATTTTATGTCCGAATTTCTCGATAAAAACCGCGAACATGTTCATTTTTTCAGGATCGGGTTTGTCGTGAACACGGTATACCATCGGAAAAGGATTTTCACCTTTTTTAGGCTTAGACAAAAACGTTGCTACCATTCGATTGGCCAACAACATAAATTCCTCCACCAATTTATGTGCGTCTTTCGACGTTTTAATCATGGCTTCAACTGGATAGCCTTTTTCGTCTAAACGAAAGCGCATTTCTTCTGACTCAATACTCAACGCTCCTTTTTTCAAACGCTTTTTACGAAAGATTTTAGCGATTCCATCTAATATGCGCAACTCATCTTCATGATCTCCGGCTTTCCCTTCTAAAATTTCTTGGGCTTCTTCATACGTAAAACGGCGGTCAGAATGAATAACGGTTTTTCCATACCATTCGTGGTACACTTTTCCGTCGGTGTCCATTTCAAAAACGGCCGAAAAACTAAATTTATCCTCATGTGGTCTCAAGGAACAAGCAACATTTGAAAGCTGCTCGGGCAACATCGGAATCACACGATCCACCAAATAAACGGAGTTAGAGCGTTTCATGGCTTCTTCGTCCATAGCCATTCCTGGTCTCACGTAGTGGCTTACATCTGCAATGTGGACGCCGATTTCCAGATTACCATTTTCTAATTCGCGAATAGAAATCGCATCATCAAAATCTTTTGCGTCAAGTGGGTCAATTGTAAACGTAAGTGTTTCTCTAAAGTCGCGACGAAGCGTAATTTCACGTTCATCCAATTCTATAGGAATACACTCGGCCTCGTCCATTACTTGTTTAGGGAAAATCGGGTCAATACCTTGATTGTAAAGAATCGACAGCATTTCCGTATCGTTTGAACCTGGCAAACCTAAAACAGCAATCACTTCGCCATACGGCATACCTGAAGATTTCGGCCAAACTGTAATTTTCACCAAGGCTTTTTCACCATTTTTGGCACCGTTCAAATTTTCTTTGGCAATGTAAATCTCGATGCCACTTCGGTTATTATCAGGCACGAGAACAGCGTGTTTTTCATGGAATTTTATGGTACCCACGAATTGTACTTTTTCCCGTTCTTTGATTTCAATGACAGCACCTTCATCCCTTTTAGGGCCTTCTTTGAAAACACGTACTTTGACCAAATCGCCGTTCAGTGCTTGCCCAATATTTTGTGGACCGATATAGATATCTTTCTCTTTTCCGGGAACAACTACAAAACCAGCTCCTCGCTGCGTCATTTGGATGTTTCCTTCGTAAGTAAGTGTTGAACCTGCTAGTATAAAGGTAAAATGATTGGCACGACGAAGTGTTCCTCGGTTGGCAAGTGAATTTAAGCTTTCAAAAACTTGTTGTCTTGAAGCAGGGTCTCGAGCGTCGACGAGGTAACATACTTGTTTATGGGTAAGTTCGGAATCGGGATTTTTTTCAAATACCCGCATCACGATGGAAGTGATTGCATTTTTTTTGCGTCCACCGGATTTTACTTCCTTTTTGTGTTTTTTGGACATGTTCAAAGGTAGGCAATAATCATTTGCCTATTAAAAAATAAATAAAAGCTAACGTAAGCTTAATGTCTGATGATGACTTTTCGTGTCAAAGGTTTACCGTTCGGCATATCAAACACGATGAAATACAAACCGCTTTTGAAGTCAGAAGTGTTGATTTTTTTACCTGCAACAATGTTTTCTTTCAAAACCGTGCTTCCTAATGCATCCACCATTTTCATAGAAACATTTTCAACACCATTCATCGTGATGTTGATGTAATCTGAAGCAGGATTAGGAACAATTGCAATGGATACAGGTTCTTTCTCAGGAGCCAAGCTTGCCGTGAAATCAACCACCAAATCCACAGAATCCACATAAGAATGACCATTATCTGAAATGTAGTAACGATAATGAGCAGAACCGCTAGTCCAGTCATCGGGATCAACAGAAACCTTCATTTTTCCATGTTCACCATCAGCAATATCAAATAGAACAGAAGCTGAACTTGGTGTAGTCCAAGGATTTGTGTTCATCTGCGTTGAAGAATAGCAAGTCCCTCCAAAAGGATCTGTCGAATGCCCCCAACAAAGCGCATCTTTCCAACCAGTTGGCACATCCACTTTCAAGCGAGTAATTCTCCATTGATGTGTTGAGCCTGTGTTGTTAGCAATCACAAAAGGCACATCAAAAGATTGATACGAAGGAGCTGTAACTGTGTACGTTTGTCCAGATAATTCGTCCGGTTGTCCATCAACAGTTATAGAAATTTGCGCTTGTGCATTCCAAGCAAAAAGTGCAAAAAATAAGGCGTAAATTTTCTTCATACCACACATTAAGTTACCAAATATAGTTTTTTGTTCTCACAAAATCAAATTTTTATGATTTTTTCCAACTAACTTTAAAATAATTAACTTTGATTTTCGGCAAGGTTTTTGAAACAGGCTCGGCTAAACTATAAATTATGAAACGAATTGCTTTTTTATTTTTATTCTTCGCAGCTTTTACCGTAAAAGCACAAACAACAGAATCTACAAGTGAACATGGAATTTTGGGCGACAAAAAACTACCTTCTGTTACGCTCAAAGATATGAATGGTAAGACCGTCAACACGGCTGACTTAGGATTCAAAGGCCCAGTAATTATTAGTTTTTGGGCTACATGGTGTTCTCCTTGCAAAAGAGAATTAAATACCATTCATGAAGACTATGAGGACTTACAAACTAAAGGAGTGACCTTGGTAGCTGTTTCAATCGATGATGAAAAAACCAAAAATCAAGTGCCGGTATATGTTAATGGAAAAGGTTGGGATTACCTTGTCTTAATGGATCCGAATGGTGATTTTAAAAGAGCGATGGGAGTGAACAATGTTCCGCATACATTTCTAGTGGATCAAAATGGAACAATTGTTTATTCACACAACAACTACGCGCCAGGCGACGAAGAGAATCTATATAAAGAAATCGAAAAATTGACTGGCAAAAAATCCGAATGAAAAAACTACTACTTACTTTCCTTGCTCTAGGCTCATTAGGTCTAGCTCATTCGCAAGGTTCTTTCTCAGGAAACATTGAATCGTATTTTCAATACCTAAACAATGATAGCGTTATCGGTGCCAATCAGCCTGCCGAAAAAAGCTTATTGAATACCTACATGAATGTTTTCTACACAAACGGAAATTTCAAGGCAGGCATGCGCGTGGAATCTTATTTGCCACACATTCAGGGGTATCCGAATCGTTTTGATGGAACTGGAATTGGTATGCGTTACATCGGCTATAAAAACGATTATGTAGACGTAACTTTAGGTTCCATTTACGAACAGTTTGGTACCGGTTTAGCATTACGTGCCTACGAAGATAGGGCACTCGGTTATGACAATATGTTGGACGGTGCACGTGTAATTCTTCGTCCATACAAAGGAGTGACTTTGAAGACTGTTTACGGTTTACAGCGATTATCCTTTCAGCAAGGCAGAATTGTACACAGTGATGGAATTGTTCGCGGAGCAGACGCTGAAATTCACTTAAATGAAAGCGTAAAAAAATTAGCAGAATTCCCACTAGATGTTGTCTTGGGAGGTTCATTTGTTAGCAAATACCAAAAAGATGACAACCCTGATTTAATTCTTCCACAAAACGTAGGGATTTACGGCGGTAGAGCTAAATTGCGTTATAAAAATTTCTTCTTAGACGGAGAATGCGTTTTCAAAGGCCAGGATCCTTCTAACGATAACGGAAACATATATAATTATGGTAAAGCAGCCGTTTTTAATTTCGGTTATTCTCAAAAAGGTTTAGGTTTTGTGTTTTCAGCAAAATCAACGGACAACATGAGTTACCGCTCCGACCGAACAAAAGATTTGCAAGACGTGCTCATCAATTATGTTCCTTCAATGAACAAAACACACACGTACAATCTAGTCGCAACTTTATACCCTTATGCCACGCAATTACAAGGAGAAGTGGCGTATCAAGCTGATTTTCTTTACACCTTTAAAAAAGGCTCAAAATTGGGCGGAAAATACGGAACAACCATTGGAATTAATGCGTCAACAACCTACGCGCCTGTGCATCACACAAGTGGAATTTCGAGCGGTGACTCAACCCGTGTAACCTACCATACTCGCTTTTTTGATAAAAGCAATTTGTTGTATTGGAGAGACATTAATGTCAACATCACCAAGAAATTCAACAAGCAATTTAGCATGATTTTAAGTTATTACAACATCAACATCAACAACGATGTCACTAAAATTAGTAATGATGCTTCGGGCATTATTGCTTCTCACATTGGTGTGGCTGAACTTTCCTATAAAATCAATTCTAAAAATAATGTTAGAATGGAATTACAAGGTCTGTTTGTAAATAAAAAACCGGATGGAACAATTAATGACAAAGGGAATTGGTTTACCGCACTTGTTGAATATACGATTTCACCAAATTACTTTTTTAGTGTAATGAATCAATACAATTATGGTAATCCAGATGAAACTAAACGCGTAAATTATCCAATTATTACTTGTGGATATATTCGAGATGCAACCAGAATTAGCGTTTCGTATGGTCGCCAACGTGCTGGTTTGTTTTGCGTAGGAGGTGTTTGTCGTTATGTTCCAGCAAACAATGGATTGACAATTAATTTCACTCAAAGTTTTTAATATGAAGAAACTACTTTTCATACTTGTTGCTGCGCTTTATGTCTTGAGCGCCTGTGACCATGTTGATAATCCGTATCCACCTAAAGTGGTTTTAGAATTGGATACTACGCTTTATCCTGGAAATTGGAATGATTACGTTGCCAACGAATGGCCTGTTTTTGAAGCCAATCCAAACACCAACAGAAATGTATTGATTGAAGATTACACGGGTCACAAATGTGTGTTTTGTCCAGCGGCCGCCGATTTGGCTCATCAACTACATTCAGCAAACCCAACACGAGTTTTTGTTGCATCCATTCATGCAGGACCTACTGGAATTGGGGATTTTCAAACGGTTTCTGCTCCTGAATATCCGGTAGATTTCACAAATCCAGAAGGATTGGCAATCGGAACTTATTTTGGAACCAACGACGGTGGCTTTATCGGAAACCCAAGGGGAACCATTAATCGTGTTAACAGTGGTGGTATCATTTTTCAAAATCCAAATTCATGGTCTAGCTTGTTGTCAACACAACTTTCTGAAAACAATCTACGTGTGAACATGCAATCAGCATTGAATTATTATCCTACGACAAAAGGCGCGTTCCTACATGTTGAAGTGGAAAAACTAGATCAAAACCTTACAAACGAATTAGGAATAGTTGCTTATATTATCGAAGATTCACTTGTTGGAGACCAAAAAATGAGTGATAATTCCCACAATCATAACTACATTCATCGCGACATTCACCGTGGGAATTTGAACGGACAAGCTTTTGGTCGTGTGCTAAAATCTTCCGATATGATCAATGGAAAATACTACATCAATTATAGCTTTGTAGTTCCAAATCAATTAGATGGAAATTACAATGCGGAGAACATGCATGTATTAATCTACGTATACGACCGAACAACTTGGGAAATTTATCAAGTCATCAAGCAGAAAATCATTAATTAGCCTTATATTTGGAATGCTTGACATTTACAAATTATGGCTCTCCGACAACATTTAGCTCAAAAACTTGAGCAACGACTATCACCACAACAAATTCAGCTGATGAAATTGCTTCAAGTTCCAACCATGGAATTGGATCAGCGTATTAAGCAAGAAATTGAAGAAAATCCAGCTTTGGAAGAGGGTTCAGACGAAGATGACAACTTCGATAATTCAGAGGATGACTTCGATTCGGATGGGGATGAAAACGACAATGATTTTGATATTTCGCAATATATTGACGAAGATTCAACCGATTATAAAACTCAAACCAACAATCAGTCTAAAGATGATGAGGTTCGCGTGGTACCATTGGCTGGTGAACGTTCGTTTCATGAGCGCTTAGCAGAACAATTGCACTTGTTGGAATTAGACGAGAAAGCGTTTTTAATTGCAGATACACTCATCGGAAATCTGGACGAATCTGGATATTTGAATCGAGATTTAGAAGCCATTGTGGATGATTTAGCCTTTTCGATGAATATTGAATCAACTGAAAAAGAGGTGGAATCAATTCTGCATTTAATTCAGGGATTGGACCCAGCAGGTGTTGGAGCACGTTCACTGCAAGAATGTTTGTTGATTCAGATTAATAGAAAACAAACAGGAGATATTGCTCGCTACACAGCCAAAGTTATTATTAAACATCACTTTGAGGAATTTACGAAAAAACACTACGATAAGATTGCTAAGAAATTAGAAATCCGTGGCGATGAATTGAAATTAGCTATTGATGAAATCCTAAAGCTAAATCCGAAACCAGGTGGTTCAATGAAAGAAGCAGCGGAGAGTTTTCAGCAAATTGTTCCAGATTTCATGCTTTTTGAAGTAGATGGACGCTTGGATTTAACACTCAATAGCCGAAATGCACCTGAATTAAAAGTGAACCGTGAGTACGAAAACATGTTGCGTTCGTATGCGGAAGGAGCTAAAACTTCTCGTGCAGACAAAGAAGCAGTTCAATTTGTGAAACAAAAATTAGACAGTGCCAAATGGTTCATAGATGCTATAAAGCAACGTCAGCAAACGCTTTTGTTAACCATGAATGCCATAAAAACGTACCAAGAACAATATTTTCTTTCAGGGGATGAAACAAAACTTCGCCCAATGATTTTGAAGGATATTGCAGAAATGGTTAATATGGATATTTCAACGATTTCGCGAGTAGCCAATAGCAAACATGTTCAAACCAATTATGGGATTTTTCCATTGAAATACTTCTTTTCAGAGTCTTTGACAACGGATACAGGCGAGGAAGTTTCAACAAGAGAGGTGAAAAAGATACTTTCAAATGCAATTGCTGCTGAAAACAAAAATTTCCCACTGACCGATGAAAAATTAATGGAACTTTTAAACGAAAAAGGTTATAATATTGCACGCAGAACGGTTGCCAAATACCGTGAACAATTAAACATTCCAGTTGCACGTATGCGTAAAGAACTAAAATGAAAGCAAAGCTTTCTCATATCATTTCATGGGTTTTTCTGCCTTTGTTAATGCCAAATTACGGTTTGATGTTGGCTTTGTATTTGCCTTCTCAGTCAAAGTCTATGGCAGAAGTAAGTCTTTACGCTTTACCAGAAGAGTTGAAAAATCAATTGCTTTTTGTCTTTTTTGTGTTCAGTGCATTATTGCCTGCAATGTCCTTTTTTACCCTTCATAAACAAGGAGTTATCTCAACAATCGACATGGAAAATCGGTTAGAACGAAGTATTCCATTGATTATTATGTTTGTGTTTTGCTTACTACTTTTTATTCTGTTTCAGGTGAAAGCCCCCAATCATGTTTTGCCCAAATATTTGTATGCACTTCCATTGGCAGGCGCATTAGTGACAGGTCTTTTCATGTTCATTAATAGATTTATTAAAATCTCATTACACGCAGGAGGAGCTGGTATTCTTGTTGGCTTTTTAATTGCTTATGTTTCAGCACAGGCTATTTTTCCAATTTGGGTTTTACCTACCGCTATTCTTGCTTCCGGTGTAACGATTGCAGCGCGATTATACTTGCAAAAACATCAACCTATCGAGGTGTACACGGGTTGGACCTTAGCCGTAATCATTACTTTTTGCTGTAATTATTTTTATCCTGCCGGATAATATATGTTAATTCCGTTTGTTTGCATTGAAGTGACTGCCGGATATTTTCTATTTTTAGCCTTTGATTCACTCAAATAATCAGCGATGTACCTTAACTTCGTTGCTTGTTTACTAACTATTTAATAGCATATAGCACATGAATAAATTCGTTTGGTTGTTAGCAATTATCGTTGGATTTTCTTCCTGCAATTCCGCTGAAAAGCAAGCAAAATTGGACAAGATCACACAACTTGAAAAATCGGTTGATTCCATTGAAACCGTGTTGAACAAGAACGTAATTGACACCATCGCAGGTTTGAAAAACGCAACAAGCCAAGTGGAAATCCGAATCAAAGCACATTTGAAAATTTCAAAAGTGGACATGGTTTTGGACCAAAAAATGAATCGCTTCAAATTGATGCGTAAAAGCTTGAATCCTCTTGGAAGAAATTTCAACAAAATCCACCGTGGAATCTTGGAAGAAAAAACAGCTCTTTCCGCTTTAAAAAAGGACATTGAAAACGGAGCGGGTAACGCTGAAAAGCAAGATGAATTTATTGCTTTTGAAAAAAACAAGGTAGAGCAAATCAACGTTCTTTTGACAGATTACATGGAAACGAAAGAGAAGTTTTTTGTTAATTACAAGGAATTATATCCTGAACTTTTGGCATTTTCTTTGGACTTAGAAGCAAAAGATAAATCTTTAAAATAATGAAAAGAATATTGTTTCTGTTGTTTTTGTACTTGGCTCCGGGCTTATTTGCCCAGACGGAAACAGATATTCAACTTGCCCAACACTATTATGCGAATGGTGAGTTTGACAAAGCGGTAACGTACTATGAAAAGCTTTTTGAGAACAGCCCCACAAGGGTTTACTTCACCCGTTATTTTGAGTGTTTAAACCAGACGAAAGACTACAAAACGGCTGAGAAAATTCTGAAAAAACAAATTTCGCAAAACAAAGCTGATCTTGAGTTGCGCATCCTATTAGGGCAGTTTTATGAAGACACCAAAGAGGATTCTAAAGCTAAAAAAGCATGGGAAGATATCTTGAATAATGTCGACAATAACCCGTCTCAAACCATCAACATGTATCAGCTTTTGGTCGGAAAAGGGAAATATGAAATGGCGAAGCAAGTGCTCGACAAGGGAAGAAAATTGGCTTCGTTTTATCCTTTTAATTTTCAATACGCTGATTATTATGCTGTGACAGGAAACAAAAAGGAAATGGTGCGTGAGTACCTCGACTATTTGGAAACTCAACCGCCGATGGCAGAAGCAATTCAAGGTGCAATGAACCAACGTATGAATTTAGCAGAAGCTGAAAGTCCTGATTTTTTACTGCTAAAGGAACAATTGATTCAACGCGTTCAAAAAGCGGACGCCCCAATCGTCATGTCGGAAATGCTCGTTTGGTTGTTTGTTCAAAGTAGGAATTTTAGTGGCGCTTACAATCAAGTGGTTGCCATTGACAAACGAAATGGAAACACAGGATATCGCGTTTACGATTTAGGGAATATCTGTCTTGAAAACAAAGAATACGAAACAGCTCGCAAGTGCTTCAAATACGTTATGGCTTTGGGCCAAGAAAATGAGAATTATTACAACGCACTGAAATCCTTGCTAAATGCGCGATACCGTGAAATTACCACCAATCGTTCCTATTCAAAAGCGGAAATAGACTCTACCGTTTCGGAGTATGAAACCGCCTTGAAAGCTGTGGGTTCGAATAAAATGAGCGTGCCGATTTCAGTTGAATATGCGCACATTCTTGCTTTTTACGCAGACAAAGCCTCACAAGCAATTGACATTTTAACAAAGCTTCTTGAAAAGGGAGTATTTACAGATATTCAGAAAGCGCAGATAAAAATGCAATTGGCAGATATTCATGTGCTTTCAGGTGATATTTGGGAAGCTTCTTTGTTGTACATGCAAATTGACACAGATTTTAAGTATGAAGCCATCGGGAATGAAGCCAAATTTAAGAATGCACGGGTCTTTTATTTCGATGGAGAATTTGATTTTGCGCAATCACAATTAGATGTTTTAAAAGAAGCAACTTCGAAAATCATTGCCAATGATGCACTTCAACTTTCCGTGATGATTACGGATAATTTTGGCTTGGATAGCAATTTTCAGGCAATGTCGTGGTTTGCATCTGCTGAATTATTGATAGAACAACACAAATACGACGAAGCCTTCAGTTTGTTTGACAGTATTCAGAAAAATTATCCGTTTCATTCACTTGCTGATGAAATTTTGTTCCGCAAAGCGAAAGCCATGGAAATGCAAGGGAAATGGGAAAAAGCCTTGGATTATTACAGCGATTTAGTGAAATTTCATGGTCAAGACATATTGGCCGACGATGCTTTGTTTAACATGGGAGATATTGAAGAAAACATTCTCCACAACAAGGAAAAAGCATTGGAATTCTACAAAAGATTAGTCATTGATTACAAAGGAAGTTTGTTTTCGGCAGAAGCTAAAAAGCGTATTCGTTTTCTTCGTGGTGATAAAAACATTGGCTCTGAAGACGATGAAATTTAAGGTCTTTCATTCCAATTTTTGATTTGAGTAGACACTCCCACTTTAGTTCTCACGGCTTTTCATTATTCCGTAATTTTGCACAAATGCTAAAAATGAAAAAGCACCTTTTTTTGGTCGTAATATCTTTACTTTATATGAATAGTTCAGCTCAACAAAATACGCCTACCGCCTCTAAAAAACCGAAGCAATTAACCATCCATAATCACACGCGAATGGACGATTACTATTGGATGAATGAACGTGATTCAAAGCCCGTTTTGGATTATTTGGCGGAGGAAAATAAATATGCAGCAGACTATTTTGAACCTTTAAACGGAATGGTTCAATCGCTGATGGATGAATTCGAAAAACGCATCAATCCAAACGATGTTAGCGCACCTTTTATCTTAAACGGAATCACGTATCAATTGAAAAACGTTGAAGGAAAAGACTATCAACAATTAGTTAAAGTGGTTGAAGGAAAAGAAGTGCTTTTTTTAGACGAAAATGAACGTGCAAAAGGAAAGTCTTTTTATGATTTAGCAGAGTGGTCGCCTTCTCCCAACAATGAAATACTTGCTTTGACGGAAGATTTTGTGGGTAGAAGAAAATACACCGCTACGTTCAGAACGAACAAAACAGGGAAATTTCTTAAAGATAAAATCACAGATGTAAGCGGCGGAATCGTTTGGGCAAATGACAACAAAACCGTGTTTTACGTTAAAAAAGACACAACGACATTGCGTGAATTTCAAGTCTACAAACATGTCTTGGGAACAGATTCAAAACAAGACGAGTTGGTTTTTGAAGAGCAAGATGAATTGTTCTCTGTTGGTATTGGAAAATCGAACACGGACGCCTATATTTTTATCTATTCATTTAGCTCCTTAACTTCTGAAATACAATGGATTGACGCAAATAATCCTTCCGAAAAACCTCACGTTTTTATTCCGCGTTCCAAAGGACATATTTACGAGATTGAGCATCACACGAATGGTTTTTACGTGCTTTCCAACGATCAGGCACCCAATAAAAAAGTACTTTTCAGTGAAAAAGCACCACACAGTTTATCGGATTGTAAAGAATGGATTGCTCACCAACCTGATGTTTTGATTGAAGGAATGCAGGTTTTCAAAAATTTTGTTTTGATCGAAGAGCGTGTAAATGGTTTGCGTAAAATCAAATTGAAAAGCAGTGTTTCAGGAAATGAAAGCTATATTTCTTTCGACGAAGAAACATATTTTCTTGGTTTGGGATTGAACGATAACTTCAATTCGGACGAGGTTTTTTATACCTATAACTCCATGACAACGCCTTCAACTGTTTATAAATACAATATGCAAACAGGCGAAAAGTCATTGTGGTTCAGAAAAGAGTTGCTTGACAAAACCTTTAAGCCGGAAGATTATATTTCACAACGCATTTGGGCAACGGCAAACGATGGCACAAAAATCCCTGTGTGTTTGGTTTATAAAAAAGGTACTGACATCAGTAAAGCACCGTGTTTATTATATGGTTATGGGTCGTATGGCTATACCTTGCCGGATGTTTTTTCTCCGATTCGTTTGAGCTTATTAAACAGAGGATTTGTGTATGCAGTGGCACACATTCGAGGCAGTAAATACATGGGCGAGGAGTGGTATGAAAATGGTAAATTCCTGAAAAAGAAAAACACATTTACCGATTTCATAAACGCGGCAGAGTACATGGGACACATGGGATATTGTGATCCAAATCGCATATACGCAATGGGGGGAAGCGCCGGAGGGTTATTGATGGGAACTGTAACAAATATGGCGCCTTATCTGTGGAAAGGAATCGTTTCTCAAGTACCTTTTGTGGATGTGGTGACCACCATGCTCGATGAGTCTATTCCATTAACTACAGGTGAGTATGAAGAATGGGGAAATCCCAACGATCCTGAATATTATTATTACATGTTGAATTATTCACCGTATGATAACCTACACAAAATGGGTTATCCTGCCATTTATGTAACGACTGGCTATCACGATTCACAGGTACAATATTGGGAGCCGATGAAGTATGTTGCGAAATTGCGAACCCTGAAAACCGACTCCAATCCACTGGTGTTTGAATGCAATATGGATGCAGGTCACGGTGGTGGTTC
>CAZHPL010000004.1:33874-45320 GCA_964534495.1 uncultured Lishizhenia sp. | reverse complement strand
CGGATATCCTGTGAATAACCCAAAAATACAAGCATTAAAAACAGGAAGGAGGTAGCTAGTTTTTTCATGGTATAGTTTTATAAGGCTAATCTACAAAAATATTGCCAACTTTATGCGATTAATGTTTCGAATCTTGAGATGAATAAATTAAAAGCATTTATTGATTCCAATCGATGGGAAGCCGGTTGTGATGAAGCCGGTAGAGGTTGTCTTTCGGGTCCTGTTGTTGCAGCTGCGGTAATATTGAATCCCAAAAAGCGCATCAAAGGATTGGATGATTCCAAAAAGTTGACAGAGAAACAACGTTTTCTGCTTCGAGAGGAGATTCTAGAAAAAGCAGAAACTTATGCGATTGGCATTGTTTCGCCACAGGAAATAGATGTGATAAATATTTTAAACGCAAGCATAAAAGCGATGCACCTTGCCGTTGAACAATTGTCGATTGAACCCGCCTTTTTGCTTATTGACGGCAATCGATTTAAACCATTTAAGCAAATTCCGTATGAATGTTTTGTGAAAGGTGATGGTCGATTTCAGTCGATTGCGGCAGCTTCCATCCTTGCAAAAACCACACGAGATTTAATCATGGATGAATTGGATTTGCAATTTCCTGCTTATAAATGGAAGAAAAACAAAGGTTATCCGACGATGGATCATCGTGAAGCAGTTCGCCAATTCGGACCAACAGAACACCACCGCATGACTTTTCGACTTTTACCAGAGGATGGTGAGCAATTAAAATTGTTTCAAGATTAGATACTATTTTGTAATCGACCATTCATTATCGTTCTTGTAAAATTAAATTTTAAAAGACCCAAAATTTCCTGTCATGAATTAAATAGAGAAATCAATCGGCCTTGAATTTCATGGTTTTATCTACCCGTACTGAAATGGTATTTTTTCTTTTAGATGGCTAAAAATCGTTTCTTAATATTCCTCCCAATAGGTCGGAATGACTTTGTTTGTAGCAACTTGGCGAAAATGCTCAGCATTTTCGCAAAATCAACACGCACCATGTCATTTCGACTGAAAGGAGAAATACTCACTTCATTAAATTACATTCTTATCGAAACAGTATTTGCGAACAAAATGAAAATTCCCAGCCGTGATTTTTTAGCTTCGCTGCTTCTGCGAGGTGATTCTTTTTGATTAAGCAAAAAGAATGGCAAAAAAACTTGTGGATAAATCTTTAACTCAATTTGAATAAATTTATTCTATTACAAATGCGAACGCCCAATTCGGTAAACAAAAGCGTGTTGATTTTAAGTTGTTCAAGCCCAATTCTTGATTGTATTTCCATCTACTTTTGTCAAAAAAATGTACATGTGGAAACGCGTTTTGCCGATTACGGTTATTGTTCTTTGCGCTATTTGGTCTATTTTTCTTTCGCTTGATCTCCTTTCAGGTCAGGGAAATGAAGATTTTCGACAATATTTTGACACAAGCGATGTAGAATTATTGGTTGTTCATCATCCGGAAGAAATCGAATGGGACGAAGCTAATTTTCAGGTATTACCAACAAATTTAACGTTGTATCAGTCAATTATCAAGCGTTTACCCAAAAACTCCAGTGTTTATCTGAGTCGCAGACGCCCTTACATTTTGATTGAACAAAACGATAATTGGACGGGTGCCGGAATCAAGCGACTGTTTGAAAGTGGAATCTTCAATTTTGAAAATGGTACAGGACGTAATTTTACTTTTGGTGATTATTCGGGCATTTACAAGCGTAATCAATTATTGTTGTATCAAGGTGAATTGAATTTAGCGGCCAAGAATTTTTTACCTGCTATCGACAAAAAAGCGAGTTATAGCTTGATTCAATTAAAAGTGGATCATTCCATCAACACCGATGTTTACCAAAAGTCAGACAGAACATATTCCTATCGCCAAGAAATGTTGAAGTGGAAAGGTGGAAAATCAATCGATGACAAACGTTGGTTTTCGGGTATTATCCCAACGAATTTTTCAGATTATTCGTTTTATGAAACTAACTATCTAGCGCACATTGATACAGCTTTTGGAAAAAGTAAATTTAAAAGATGGTTCAAAACAGGCGTCGTAATTCTTGAAAATGAACGAAAGGAACGCGTGGCAATTTTTGATTTCAAAGAAGGCCAAAATCCTATTCAAAATATTAACGAAGCGCTTGGAATGGAGGAAACAAATGAGGATTTTGCACGTTTTCCAGGTGTTTATTTTTCAGATATTCTTCAACAGAAAGACACAAGTGATATCTACGTTTCTGAAATGGAAAACATTTGTATTTTATCGACAAGTAAAGCCTATTTGGATGAGGTGACAACAGAAATGAAGCTGGGTAAATCACTTTCACAAAACGAAGAAAAATTGAAGTTGATTTTTAGTGGCTTGCCTGCTAAAGTGTCATCGAGAATAGTAACAAAAGATAAATTATTAGCGACTTCCATTTACGGTCAAAAGCTTGTTACAACGAACTGTGTGCAAAAAGATTACGTTGGCAACAAAGCAGACGAGGACGTAAAAGACTATTTCTCAATGAACCCAGGCGAAGCGATTTTGGATTTTGTAGCCATGTCGGGTCGCGGAAATGTGGTTGTTTTAACAGAAAGTTTCAAGTTGATAGGCTATGTCAATGGTTCTAAAAAATGGGAAAAACAATTTGAAATGGCACCCGAGTCATTTGAACTGTTTTCCAACGAAAAAAACCAAGTTTCCGTCCTGTTTCAAAACGAAATTCAAATTTACGACCAAACCGGACGAGTGATGTATCGATTTGTTGGAAATAGCGCCCCTACTTCAGCTGTAATGGATGGAAAAATCTATTTCCTCGTACGCAATAATAAAGGAAGTTTGGGAGTTTTGAACGATGCAGGGAAAGTGCAACGTAGCATTCGAACATCTGAGAACATTGAAAAAAGTGTGCTGTTCAAATCGAAGAACAAATCATTTGCTGGCGCACAAACCAATACAAATTTTTATTACACAGATTTGAATCGTAAATCAGGCGTTCAACGTATTTCAATTGATACAGCAACGCAAGTTTTTAGCGTAAATGACAATCTAATTTTCTGCACTGTTACAAATGGAATTTGCACGATTAATAAACTGAATGAGCCTAAAGCGCAAGCAAAAGTCCCTCAAGGTTCAGAATTAATAGGTGCATTGGACCTTGCTGGCAATCCGTGTGTGCTACTTAAAACAGGTAAAAATCTCTTTGTTATGGACACAAAAGGGAAAAGAGCTTGGAGCACATTCGTTGAGGCACAAGAAGTTTCATCGGTAGTAGTTTCCAAAAATAATCAAGGAAAATACATGATCGGTGTGCTTGATGCGCTTGAGAATCAGTTATATTTGTTCAACGCTAATGGAACTAAAATTGATGAAAACCAAAGACACGGTGAAACAAAACTAACCCTTTCACCTTTTGGCTCGGAAGCTTACTCCATTACAACGTATTTAGGCAGCTACTTAATACAATATACTAAACTCTAAAAATGAAAAAATTATTACTAACGATTGCCTCCTTTGGTCTTTACTTTGGAGTTCAAGCCCAGAATTATGTTGGGGTGAACACTAGTAACTATGCTGGAGTAATGGGAACGGACATTAACCCCGCGAGCTTTGTTGATGGGCGATTTAAGTTCGATTTATCCTTGTTTAATGTGAGTTTTAATACCTATCAAAATTTTGGGTATTTCGATGCAAACAAAATGCACTCCGTACAACAAACACTTCTAGGAGACAAATATTGGTGGAAAGGTTCATTCGGTAATGCTGATGTATTCAACACTTGGTCAGCACCTGATTCTGCTTTTATCGATAATTTTATCGTTCACCGCTACAATAAAGACACCAAGACTACACTAGGTTTGTACAACAATATTCAAGTTGATCTCTTGAATTTTGCTTTTCACATTACACCAAAAGTAGCGATTGGATTCAAAGCTAAATTACGTTCAATTACCAACTTAGATAATATGGATCCTAAATTGGCGGTCTTGGCTGAAGAAGGTTTGGATTATCCAGATTTATGGAATATCAAATTGAACGAAGAATTGTTGAACTTAAACCACTTGACTTGGGCGGAATATGGATTCAACTATGGTCAAGTCGTCATGGATCAAAAGGAACATTTCTTAAAAGCAGGAGCTACCGTAAAATACCTTACAGGTTACACAGCTGCTTATATCTATACAGATAACTTCTCTTATAATCTATTTAACAAAGATACTTCGCAGTATTTATCAGGTGATTTTGCTTACGGGTATTCGAAAAATTTCGATGAGTATTTTGGAAATGGCGGTGGCCTAAATGGAATCCCTCCAGTTGAATCTAAATACGGTATTGGTTTGGACTTAGGTGTAATATACGAATGGCGCCCTGATTGGGAAAAATACAAATACGACATGGACGGAAAAACGAATCTATGGGCTCGTAATATGAATAAGTACAAAGCTCGAGTTGGTTTATCAGTTGTTGACTTAGGTGGAATGACCTTCCAAAAAGGTGGTTTGAGTCGTGACTTTAGCGTAAACACATCGAATTACTTTAACTTACAACAGTTTAATACAGCGACAAGTTTCTTAGGTTTTGACCAAGTAGTTGACTCGTTAATTAATGCCTCAACTGCTGCTGGAACTACAGATTGGACAGCGCTAGAAAATCCATCCGAAACATTTTTCATGCGAACACCAGCTGCGATGAGCGTTCAAGCGGATTATCATATTTGGAAATGGTTTTATGTAAATGCAACAGGAACTTTCAACATGATTTCCAAAAAGCGTGATACGAAAGTAAAAGTAGCCAACCAAATTTCCCTAACACCAAGTTTTGATTTTGCTTGGTTAGGAGTTCATTTACCTGTTACATGGAATGAATACAGTGGATGGAAAGCTGGTTTAGCGACGCGTTTAGGTCCTTTGACTGTTGGTATTACTGATTTCAGAGTAATTGGAGCTAGCGGAAAAGTTCGTGGAACGGAGTTCTATATGGGAATGCACATTCCTATTTTATACGATGCAGTTGATGATAAAGACGGAGATAAAGTTTCCGATAAACAAGACGAATGTAAAACAGAACCAGGACCTTGGAGCTTCAAAGGATGTCCTGATACGGATGGTGACGGAATCAAAGATAGTGAAGATGAATGTGCTCAAATTCCAGGTACAGCTGAGTTTCACGGATGTCCAGATAAGGATGGCGACAAGATTCCAGACAAAGATGATTCTTGTCCAGATGTTGCTGGTCTAAAAGAATTTAATGGTTGTCCTGATACAGATGGCGATAAAATCATCGACAAAGAAGACGAATGTCCAGATGTAAAAGGAACACGCGAAATGAAAGGTTGTCCAGATGCAGACAATGATGGTGTTAAAGATAGCGAAGATGCTTGTCCAGAAAATCCTGGCCCGAAAGAAAACAAAGGATGTCCTGACAAAGATGGTGATGGATTGTTTGATTACTTAGACGAATGTCCAGATGTTGCAGGACCACTAGAAAACAAAGGATGTCCTTGGCCAGATACGGATGGTGATGGCTTGTTAGATAAAGACGATGAGTGTCCGACTTTGAAAGGTCCACTTTCAAATAAAGGATGTCCATTGAAAGATACTGATAATGATGGTTTACAAGATAAAGACGATGACTGTCCGAATACACCAGGACCGAAATCAAATAAAGGTTGTCCAGTGATTGAAAAAGAAATCGTAGAGATTTTGAAAACAGCATTCGATAACTTAGAGTTTGAAACGGCGAAAGATGTGATTGTTGAAAGCTCGTTTGCTGCATTGGATGAATTAGCTGAAGTATTGAAGAAAAAATCAACTTGGAAATTGGATATCTCAGGTCACACGGATAATGTTGGTGACGATGACAAAAACATGTTGTTGTCTAAAAAACGTGCTGAATCGTTGAAAAACTACTTGATTTCTAAAGGAATTGACGCAAGTCGTTTGAATACATTCTACTACGGTGAAACGAAACCAATCGCGGATAACAACACGCCTGAGGGACGTAAGAAAAACCGTAGAGTTGAAATGAAAATCAAAATTGATTAAAAGTAAATTTTGATAACATGATAAGAGTAGGGCAGGATTTTCATCCTGCCCTACTTCGTTTACAACAAAAAATCTTTTGCAAATCGCGTTACAACATCTTCGAAGCTTGATATAATTTCAGTTCGTCGTACGTAACTGCGCCTTCAACTTCTTCCATAATTCGTGACAAGCTACTTTCATTTATTCCTTCCAGTAAACTTTCAAGTTGAAGGATTCTCTCATTAGGTAGCACTTGTGAAAGCTCGATTTTTTCCGTTTTCAATAATTGCACAAAATGACTATTTACCGTAGAAAGTGATAATTGACGTTCGCGGGCAATGTCTTCAGGTTTCATACCTTTTTCAAGTAATTCAAGCGTGATTTCGTACGTATTTTTCTTTTCCTTTTTTTCAGCAGCTTTTTTCTTGCCTCCAATTTTTAAGGTACTTGTGTTTTCATCTGCCCACAATTGCTCTACTTTCTGATGGCGAAATTCATTTTCAATAAGAGCGATTTTGGCTATTTTATAATTTTGAATTTCTGGAACTTCAAATAGTTTTTTTGTCACAATTACACCATCTGCAACTGCGCGCATGAGCATTTTTGCTTTTTTGAGCTCGAGAATCGTAAACAGGATTTCTTCGCTTAATTCTTCCAGCTCATCTGTAAATTGACGTGTTTTTTTTATCAGTTTTAGTTCAGCAATTTTTCGGTAAACGGAAAGTAAGATTTTATCGAAAGGAGCAAAGAAATATTCATAAGCCGCATCAACGCGTTGCGCAATAAAATCCAAACGCAAGGGTTGTTCACTGAATAATTGATCTAATTGTTTTCCGAATTTCACAGCCGGTTCATGCAAAGCTTCAATTTCCTGTAATAACGTTTTTGACCAAACTGCTTGCTTCGCTTTTTCAGATTTGGGTGTTGCAAGGGCATACGAACCATTATGAACACTCCATTTTAATTTCAGCTGATACCAGTCGAAACGCTGTTTGAGTTTGTTTTTTAAAAAACCTGCCGATTCAATTTCGAGCAATTGAGGAAAGGAATTTTTGGGTGTTTTATTTTGTGTAAAGGCCACTGTAGCCGCGTCAGTAGCAATGCTTTTAAAAACAAGAGGCCTCAGTAATCGCAGTCCTTCGATGGAACGCAAGCGAGAAAATGCCACATACGCTTGTCCCGGTGCAAAAGCATCACCTACGTCCAAAACGGCTTTATCAAAGGTCAGACCTTGACTTTTATGAACGGTAATGGCCCATGCTAAACGAATGGGATAGTGAACAAATGTGCCCAAAATCTCTTCTTTGATTTCTTGCGTATTTGAGTCAAGCGTGTAACGAATGTTGTTCCATTCAAATTTCTCGACGCTTATTTTCTTTTTTTCATCAGGGAAATGAACGATAATTTCTTCTTTTCCAAGAAAATCAATGACGCCCATTTTGCCATTATAGAAGTTTTTATCGAATGATATATCATTTTTGATAAACATGATTTGTGCGCCCACTTTTAATTCCATGCGTTGTGCAATCGGATACATGTGCTGAGGAAACTCACCTTCTATTTCTGCTTCGTAGAAAAAAGACTTTTCTTTTAAGGCCAATAATTCTTGCTCATTGATTTCATCGGCTTTTGCGTTATGCGTTGTTAGCGTAATGTAGCCTTTCAATTTCTTGAATTCTTCCTGTGAAATCACATTTTGATTGATGCGCTCTATATCGGCTGTTTCCAAGCGATTTTCACGTAAATTATTCAGAATTTGAATAAAGGTTGCGTCGTCTTGACGGTAGATTTTGTCCAATTCCATAAAAACAGGGCGTTCTTCCAAAAATACGTGCGCATGGAAAAAGTGAATGCCACCGTAATAAGTTCGCAACACATTCCATTCTTCATTTTTGACAACGGGTGGCAACTGAAATAAATCACCAATAAATAGCACCTGTACACCACCAAATGGTTCATTGGTTTTTCGAACGGTTCGTAAGGTCCAATCCATTGCGTCGAGTAAATCGCAGCGCAACATACTGACTTCGTCCACAATCAATAACTCCAAGCTACGAATGATGTCCAATCGGCGCTTGTTCATGTTAAAATGGCGCTTGATAGACGTTTTGTTTTCGCAAGCGATTAGCGTTCCTGGAGGAGTTGAGAAATCAGGAATAAAGGTTCCGAAAGGCAATTGAAAAAAAGAGTGAATGGTCACACCACCTGCGTTCAACGCTGCAATTCCCGTGGGAGCAACGATAACGGTGTTTTTGTACGTGGAAGCAACGATTTTTCGAAGCAAGGTCGTTTTTCCCGTTCCTGCTTTACCTGTTAGAAAAACAGCACGATTGGTTTGATTGATAAAGTGTTCTGTAAACTCAGCAACGGAATGCTCGTTTTGTGTTTTTTGATGTTCCATGTACTTGAATTTAAGAAAAAAGTTGATTTCAAAAAAGAAAAAAGTTGTTTTTAAAACCTGATTTTATGCCATTTTACAAATAATCTCACGGCAAAGCGTAATACAATTTGTTTTCTGAAACATGACAAAGGAAAAAAGGATTAGGCTTTCCATTGGAAGTCATAACGCTGAAAAAACCATGCTTTTCATTGAATCGACGCAATGTTTCCGGTTGATTCAAATATTCTAAAAGTGTAATCGCATTGTCGTATTGTCGCGCTCGAAAAACAATGGACATACAAACACGATCGGCATAAACTCCTTTTTGCGACTGATTGGGGAAAATAATCTGACGTTTTTTACGGCCCTTTTTAAAGTAAGGATCATTTACATAACGACTATATGTATGTACCAATAACTGCTTTGAAGGAATGCTATCTGTACCTTTTTCGAAAGGAATAAACTGTTTTTTCCAACCTTTTTTCCAATCCTTGTAGCGGTATTTTTTGCTTTCCTTTAATCGAATTTTCACATGTGCATACAGCATTTCCAAACTATCATCAGGAAGTTTGCTCCATTTGTAATCGCTACACAGTTCATTATACGAAATAGGAATGTCCAACGAATCCGGATAATAGGAAAAGACATAGGGGTCAATTCCGCTTACCAACCACTTTCCATTAGAGAAAGATAAATAATGATTGAAATGCTCGGTTCTGAACAAATAAGGCAGGCGTTCCAATGCATTTTTTTCCAAGGTTCTTGCTCCGCGCATGGATTGCAACATCACCAAATCAATGTGCGTGTTAAATCCTTCTTTTTTCAGTTTTTTAGACAAACTATCCGCTGAAAGATGGACAATTTGTACCCGAATGTGAAGGTGTTTTTTGAACCACTTAAAAAAGCTAGTATCTTTTGCATGTAAATAATCAGAAGCAATCACCACTGATTGACGTTGGAAAGGTTGCGCTTCTTTTGATCCGCAAGCACTGACAATTATCCCCACAACAAGAAGCCACCACAAGCGCATTACGAAACTTTTAAAGAGATGATCATTTCAAAAGTTGCTACGATTTCCCCGTTTGTGTTTTTGGCAAGGACATCAATTTTTTCATTGACACGTTCACTCGTTTCCAAACTGCGCTTAAAAGCTGCTTCAACTAATTCGCCTTGATTGCTTTCAAAATAAGTATCGGTTTCTGCTCGTTTCAAAAATTGGGCGTTCATTCCCTTAAATGCAAAAGAAACTTTTTTACCTTGTCTTTCTGCAAAATAAAAAACTTGTAAACCACCGGTCACATCTGCTCCGACAGCCAACGCTGCAAAATACATCGAGTTCAAATGATTCTTAGTTCGACGACGTAAACGGATTTTTACACGCACTTTTTTATCGTCTATTTCTTCCAATTTTGGTCGGACAAAATGCAACATCGGAATTTTTACAAATCCCAAAAGGAACATTTTCCAACGCATATTTTTTAGTGACACTTCTTTCATTTTATTCTGTTTTTTAGTTAGGTGCATGTCTAAAATTGCCCATTCGTTTCATGCTGTTTTGCGATGAATTTTGTTGGGGCAAATTTCAAATTATCCTCCAGTTAGTTTTTTTATTTCGTGCAATTTCATGAGTGCTTCAACAGGGGTCAATGTGTTAATGTCGATGCTGATTAATTCATCGTGAATTTGCTCCAAAACAGGATCGTTTAATTGGAAAAAACTCAGTTGCATATTTGCACTTTCACTTAAAACTTCCTTGCTCGTTTTCTTCGATTTTTTGGTTCCACTTTCTCCAACAGCGGCATGTGAATTTTCCAAATCCTTCAACACTTGCTCGGCTCTATGAACGACTAAAGGCGGCATTCCGGCCATGCGGGCAACGTGAATTCCAAAAGAATGTTCGCTTCCACCTGGAATTAATTTTCGCAGGAATAAAACTTTATTTGCGACTTCTTTTACTGAAACATTAAAGTTATGGATGCGGTCAAAGCGCTTATTCATCTCATTTAGTTCATGATAGTGTGTCGCGAACAGTGTTTTGCATTTTGCCTTCGGATTTTCATGGATAAACTCCGCAATGGCCCATGCAATTGATATCCCGTCGTAGGTGCTTGTTCCTCTTCCGATTTCATCTAATAGAATCAAACTTCGCTCTGAAATGTTGTTGAGGATACTTGCCGTTTCATTCATTTCAACCATGAAAGTAGACTCGCCGGAAGAGATATTATCGGACGCACCAACGCGTGTAAAGACTTTGTCAATGATACCAATTTCTGCGGCATCAGCAGGGACAAAACAACCCATTTGTGCCATCAAAACAATGAGTGCCGTTTGGCGCAAAATCGCACTTTTACCACTCATGTTTGGACCCGTAATCATAATGATTTGCTGCGAATCATTTTCTAAAAAAACGTCGTTTGCAATGTAATCTTGACCGATGGGTAAGCGCTTTTCAATGACCGGATGTCGTCCGTTTTTAATCGCTAATTTTAGGCTATTATTAATTTCAGGTCGCTTGTAATTATTTTCCAAAGCAGCAATTGAAAATGAAAATAAGCAGTCTAATCGGGCAATTATCGAAGCGTTAAATTGAATGGGGTGTATGTAGTCTGCCATCGCATAAACGAGGTCTTGAAACAAGCGCGATTCAATTCCTAGAATTTTTTCTTCTGCACCTAAAATTTTACTTTCATACTCTTTTAGCTCCTCCGTAATGTATCGTTCCGCATTGACCAACGTTTGTTTGCGAATCCAATCTTCGGGCACTTTATCCTTGTGTGTATTGCGTACTTCTATGTAATAGCCAAAAACGTTATTGAATGAAATCTTCAAACTTGGAATACTCGTTCGCTGTGCTTCGCGTTCTTGCAAAGCTTCCAAGTAATCCTTTCCATGGGTTGAAATTCCACGCAATTCATCCAATTCTTCATGACAACCGCTTCGTATAACAGGCCCTTTTCCAATTTGTCCGGCAGGTTCGTCCGTTAAGGTTTTTTCAATGAGTTGAATCAATGCATCACAGCCATTTAATTGGTCTGTCATACGTTTCAAT
>CAZHPL010000004.1:15411-33864 GCA_964534495.1 uncultured Lishizhenia sp. | reverse complement strand
GGAATACTGTTTCCTTTCAGCAGGTGTTTAATCGGTTCAATCTGCAATAATGTGCGACGCAAATGCATCACTTCTTTCGGATTCACTTTCCCAACTGCTACTTTTGAAATCAGTCGTTCTAAGTCGCCTATTTCGCGCAAACGTTGTCCTAACTCAAAAGAAATTTCTTCGTTTTTTGTTAGAAAATCAACCACATCTAAGCGTTCATTGATGGGTTTTTCGTCCTTCAAGGGCAACACTAACCAGCGTTTCATCAAACGACCACCCATTGGCGTGTGGGTCTTATCCAAGATGTCGGCCAAGGTTTTCGCGTTGTCGTTGGTCGAATAAACGAGTTCCAAATTGCGAATCGTAAAACGGTCTAGCCAAACGTACTTTTCTTCTTCGATACGCGACAAAGCTGTAATGTGTCCTAAGCGTTGGTGTTGGTTTTCACTTAAGTAATGAAAAACGGCTCCTGCGGCAATTACGGCCAAGGGTAAATTTTCCACACCGAAACCTTTCAGATTTTTTGTTCCAAAATGCTTATTGAGGATTTCGTCTGAAAATTCCTCTGTAAAAACCCAATCTTCAAGTCGAAACGTATAATGATTGGGACCAAAAATGGTTTCAAAATCTTTCGCTTTGTTTTTTTGAAAGATGATTTCGCTGGGATCAAAACCACTAATGAGTTTGTCAATATATTCTTTGTTTCCTTGTGCCACCAAAAACTCACCTGTAGAAACATCCAAAAAGGCAATGCCATGTTCTTCCTTTCCAAAATGAATCGCACAAAGGAAATTGTTTTTGCCCTGTTCTAAGACTTGATCATTGAAAGAAACACCTGGCGTTACCAATTCCGTCACACCGCGTTTTACAATCGTTTTGGTCATTTTGGGGTCTTCCAATTGGTCACAAATCGCTACTCGTTGACCAGCACGAACCAATTTAGGCAAATAGGTTTCCAAAGAATGGTGTGGAAAACCGGCTAATTCTATATCTGTACCAGAGCCATTTTTACGTTTCGTTAGGATAATCCCAAGGATACGTGAAGTTTTGATAGCATCTTCTCCAAATGTTTCATAAAAATCACCCACACGAAACAAGAGCAAAGCTTCCGGATGTCGGGCTTTGATTTGATTGTATTGTTTCATCAATGGTGTTTCGGCGATGGCTTTTTCTTTCGACAAGGGACTAATTTTAAAAGGGAAGTTAAAGGTACATATTTCTGCTAAGTTTCAAATCTTCATTCGGAAAACGACCTTGGAAATACGTGTTTGTTTTTTAACAAAATCCTCGAAAAAACAGCTTTGAAATGGTACAAAAGCGATTGCAATCAGCCAAAACAAGTGTATTTATGCCATTTCTGGCTGATTATAATTATGTAATCAGCCAAAACACATCTTTTTTTACTACTTTTGGCTGATTAAAAAATCTAAAATGGCTAAAATCATTGGCAGAAAAAATCAAATTGCTACCTTAAATAGGTTGAAAGAGAGCAATCGTTCCGAATTTTTAGCACTATACGGAAGAAGAAGGGTAGGCAAGACCTTTTTGATTCGTGAATATTTTAAATCAAATTTCGCCTTTCATTTGACGGGAATTGCAAATGCAACAACTGCACAACAATTATTCAATTTCGATTTACAATTAAAGCACTTCAGTAAAAAGGAATTTGCTCCATCAAAAAGCTGGTTAGAAGCTTTTTTTAATTTGAGGGATTATCTGACAACGATTGAAACCACTGAAAAGAAAGTAATTTTTTTAGACGAGCTACCTTGGTTAGATACTAAAAATGCTGATTTTATTTCGGGATTAGAGCACTTTTGGAATAGCTGGGCGGATGCGCAAGGTAATGTTCTTTTGATTGTTTGTGGTTCTGCAGCTTCTTGGATGTTGAATAATCTAATTCACAACCGTGGAGGTTTACACAATCGCTTGACTGAACGGATGAAAATTGAACCGTTTAATTTGTGTGAAACAGCTGAATTTTTGACGAATAAAGGTTGTTTATTTACACAAACACAAGTCGTTTTGCTTTACATGACAATGGGAGGCATTCCTTACTATTTGGAAGCTGTACCAAAGGGAAAAAGTGTCCCGCAAGTTGTTCAAAAATTGTTCTTTGATCCGCAAGCTCTATTACGTGACGAATTCAAACAACTCTATCGTGCCTTGTTTAGGAAACATGAGGTATATGAAAAAGTCGTTCAATTGTTATCAACGAAAAATAGTGGTTTTACGCGATCTGAAATCTTGGACAAAAGCAATTTTAACAGCGGAGGAACAATTTCGAAAGTCTTGATGGAATTGGAAGAAAGTGGATTTATAACAAGCTATTCTTCTATGGACACTAAAATCAAAAACAAACTCTATCGACTTTCTGATTTTTATACCAATTTTTATTTCCGTTTTATTGTAAATAGCCAAAGCAATGAAGAAAATTATTGGATAAACATTCAAAATCAACCTATATATAATAGCTGGAAAGGTATTGCCTTTGAATCTGTTTGTTTAGCTCACCCCAATGAAATAAAAAAGGCTTTAGGAATTTCGGGAATTGTTTCACGGCAATCAACCTGGATCGGAACAGCAGATGGTGAAAAGGCCCAAATTGATTTTTTAATCGATAGACAAGACCAAGTAATTACGATTTGTGAGTGTAAGTTTAGTTCAGATGATTTTGTAATTGATAAAGCTTATGCGGCACAACTACGAAGAAAAATTGCTGTTTTTAAACGGGCAACAAAGACCAAGAAAGTTGTTTTTCTTACATTTATTAGTAGTTACGGTTTACAGAAAAATGAATACGCATTTGAGTTAGTGCAAGACTCCTTAGATGTTTCGATTTTCTTTTAGAAGAAGAATCCAAAATCATTTTGTAAATCAGGGAAATTCTCAACAGGTCTTAACGAAAACGCTATTTTTGCCGAACAATGATAATGGGAAGTAACAAAAAACTAAAACTGTGGGAGCTCGATCGTGTGAGTGAGGAGGCTTTCAAAACGCAGAAAAAACATCCGTTAATCGTTGTGTTGGATGATATTCGTTCTTTGAATAACATTGGTTCTTTCTTCCGAACAGCAGACGCGTTCAATGTGGAAAAAATCTATCTCTGCGGAATTACCGCTTGTCCGCCTCACAAAGACATTCACAAAACGGCTTTAGGTGCAACGGAAACGATTACATGGGAATATCATTCAGACATTCTTTCGGTTTGTGAAACTTTGAAAAATGAGGGTTATGCACTGTGTACCATTGAGCAAACTGAACAAACTACATTCTTGCAAAACGTTCATCAACTTCCCGAGCAAAAATTTGCATTGGTTTTTGGAAATGAAGTAAACGGTGTGAATCAGAACATTGTTGATATTTCAGATTACGTGATTGAGATTCCTCAGTTTGGCACAAAGCACAGTTTAAATGTGAGTGTGTGTGCAGGTATTGTTCTTTGGGAATTTTGCAAACGCTTCATCGATTAACTTCCCAATCGAACGATATACACGCGTTTCAGGTTAATGTCTTTGGGTTCACTTCCTACATTCTCAATGCGATCCCCTACTCCGTTGGTTAGTTTTTGAGAGCTGCGGTATTTTAAACCTGTTATTTTTCCTTTTTCGTCTTTAACCCACGACAGAAAAATGACGCTATGACCGGTTTTGTTATTGCGCCAAAACTGAACAAAATCACCTGCTTTTGCATGCTCAATGGAAACTTCTTTTCCTAGTTTGTAGGTACATAAAGCATATTGACATTGCGTTTCAGCGGCTTCAGTTGTGTTTCCGTACCAATGATTTTGAAACTTTTTTATTTCCTCTAAACTCAAGTCACCAAACAAATGATGTTCTTTCATCGCGTTAAATAGAATGGTGAAAGTAAAGCCAGAACAATGCGAACCTACAGGACTTTTTTCCAATACTTTTTGTTCTTTCCACACCAAATCAACCGGACACCCTGAACCAGACCATTGATACGTTCCGCCGCTAAATTTATTGGCTTCTTTTACGATAAAATCATTAAATGTTTGCGCTGAAACAGCAAGTGGAAGTAAGAAAAGTAAAAAAATGAGGCGCATAGAGTGCTATTTATACAAAGGTAAGCTATCAAAAGTTATTCCCAAATGCCGCGAAGGAAATTTGTTGATTCTTAACGGGTGGGAAATCATTGGGTTTCGTTTGAAAAAAAGAACTCCCCCACAAAAAATCCTCATTCCGCAAAATCAAACTAACTTTAAGCCATCGTTTATACTATGCGCATTCTGTTTTCATTGCTGTTTTTAAGTTGGATTCAACTGTCATTTGCGCAAGACGTGAAAAACGTAACTCTTTTGGATCATTGGCACAGCGATACAATTCTTACAAACACTTCTCAGGTTCGCTATAGCAGTTGTTGGGCTTTCGTGCAAAACGGAAAAGAATACGGCATCATTGGTTCAACAGAAGGCGCCTATTTTTTTGAATTGACTACGGCTGATACTTTTCATTTTGTGGATTTTGTTCCGGGTAGTTATCAGTCTTCACAAGCCATTACACGTGAGTACAAAAACTATGGTCACTATGTGTATGCCGCATGTGATGAAGGCCCGAGTAGTTTACAAATCATCGATGTTTCCTATCTTCCAGACTCTGTTCATGTGGTGGCTGATTTGCGGGATGCTAATTTTGGACGAGTTCATAATTTATTTGTGGATTCTGCAAATGCACTTTTGTACTTGTGTAGGGTAACGCCCGTTCAAAATAACATTGAAACTTCGATGGTTCCAATGCGTGTTTATTCGCTTCAAAATCCAGAAATGCCTCAATTACTTTGGGAAGGTCCATCTGATATTCCAGAAGTTCATGATGTTTTTGTTCGCGATAATTTAGCCATCTTAAATTGTGGTTTTAATGGGTTACGAGTGTATGATTTCAGCAATCCAACAACTCCAATTTATAAGAATAATCTGACCGTTTATCCCCAACAAGGCTACAATCATCAAGGTTGGTTGGCACCGAATAATAAAACCTATGTTTTTGCCGATGAAACGGCTGGTTTACAGGTGAAAAAAGCGGAATTAAAAAGCGATTATTCGATACAAATCAAGCAGTTTTTTGGAACACCAAATGCGCCTTACGACAAAACGCCACACAACATTCACTGCACGAACGACTTTGCTTTTGTGGCTTACTATAATGATGGTTTACGCATTTTTGATTTGCGCTATAATCCACCACAGGAAATAGGAGCTTATGACACTTATAAGGATAATCAGTTGACCAATAACTTTTCCATGTGGGGAGCATGGGGTATTCACGCGCTTTTGCCAAGTCAACGCATCTTGGTTTCCGACCGAAACAACGGATTTTTCTTTTTTAACTTTGATCGTTCTTTGTTTCAAACCCAAGCACAAGCTGAGGAATTTAGTCTTTATCCCAATCCATTTACGGGCGAAACACCTTCTTTATTGCGTGCACCCGGGGATGAGGTAAGTGCTTTTTCCTGGCAAATTGCAGACGCAAATGGAAGAATAATAGTTCGTAATAGAACAGTCAATCAAAGTTTTGCTAACATGCCAACAACCTTAGCATCAGGAATTTACTTTGTTGAAGTAACTTGGATCAATTACTTGCAAGAAGAAGTTAAACAAACGCTTAAGTGGATCATTCCTTAATGTTAGTAAGGTTTTGGACCAGTGTATTCCCAACAAGGAATCGTTCCACGGTAGCAATAGGAGCGAATGGTAATAGTAAATGATTGTTTTTTCTTTTTAGCGACTTCTAATACATAATCAGGTTCAAGCTTCCATGCATCCAAACATTCGTCACCTTGATAGCGGAAATTTTCGGTGTGTTCTAATTTGTATTTGGTCTTAAGTTCATCAGTACTTAACGTTTTATCTAAACGATAGGCTTCATATACGCCTGACTTCAATTTTCCACTCCAAGAACCTTCAGCATTTGTTTTTATTTCAATGCGCTTTTTAGTTGTTCTTTCAATGAGAATGACCGTATAATTTGGGGTTTGTTCATCTCTTCCCCTACCAATTTCAGCGGTTGGGCGAGCAGCACCACAATAAGGAATGTGTGTTACTACATCAATTTTAACCTTTTGCCCCAAAGTCAATAGCGGTGCAAATACGAATAGAATTAAAAAGCGTTTCATGTGTTTGTTTTTTAAGACAATACCAAATCCCAGGCCAATTTTCGAGCGTTTTCATTTGCTGAAACATAATCCTCGTAAGTAGGAAGTTGAACGTTGTTGGAATTATTCAAAACCGCTTCATTTAATTGTGCAATCTCAAGAAATGAAATTTTTCGCTGTAAAAATGCCTCAACCGCAACTTCATTGGCAGCATTTAGCGAACAAGCCGCAGTGCCACCTAATTCCATTGCATGATAGGCTAAATCTAGATTTTTGAAAACTCTTCTATCCGGTTTTTCGAATGTCAGTTGCGGATAATCCAAGAAGTTAAATCTTGGAAAATTGGTCTCAAAACGATTCGGATAAGTGAGCGCAAATTGAATGGGTAACTTCATATCGGGTAATCCCATTTGAGCTTTCATGCTACCATCTTCAAATTGCACCAGTGAATGCACGATGGACTGCGGATGCACAATTACATCAATTTGTTCGGCAGAAAGATTAAATAACCATTTCGCTTCAATCACCTCCAAACCTTTGTTCATCAAGCTCGCAGAATCAATTGTAATTTTTGCACCCATGCTCCAATTCGGGTGTTTCAAAGCTTGTTCAAGGCTCACTGACTGCAATTGCTCGAGGGTAAAACCACGAAAAGGTCCTCCTGATGCAGTTAAATATATTTTTTCAATCGGATTATGGAATTCACCTACCAAACACTGAAAAATGGCAGAGTGCTCCGAATCAACAGGATAGATATTGACTCCTTTTTCTTTGGCCAATTTTGTGATGAATTCACCTGCTACGACAAGGGTTTCTTTATTAGCAAGTGCAATTGTTTTTCCCGCTTCAATGGCATGAATGGTAGGCTTCAAACCAGCATATCCAACCAAAGCAGTAAGCACCGTGTGAACTTCTGTTGATTCTACTACCTGACAAAGTGCTTCTTCACCACAATACACATGTATGTCGTCGTTCCAAAGCGCTTCCTTAACTTTTGAATAACTTGCTTCATCACCAATGACAACCGTATTTGGTTGGAATTTTTTAGCTTGTTCAATGAGTAAATCCGCATTTTTTCCCGCTGTGATTACTTGTAAATCAAAATAATCGGGATAGGCTTCAATCACCTCTAACGCTTGTGTACCAATTGAACCTGTTGATCCTAAAATAGCAATTCCTTTTTTTGACGACATATAACAAAGTTAACACTTTAAGGGCGATTTAGTTTTGAATGGAATGTATAGAAACAAAAAAAGCCCGGCGAACCGAGCTTTATGATTGTATTTTTTGTTTTTATTCTACTGTAACCGATTTAGCCAAGTTTCTTGGTTGGTCCACGTTACATCCACGCATTACAGCGATGTGATACGAAAGTAACTGTAACGGAATAGTTGCCAATAATGGTACCAAGTTTTCATCCGTATCAGGAATTTCAATGGTGTGGTCTGCAAGTTCACGCACGTTTGTATCTCCTTTCGTTACGATAGCAATGATTTTTCCTTTTCTTGCTTTTACTTCCTGAATATTTGAAACCACTTTTTCGTAAGAATTTCCTTGTGTCGCGATAACAAAAACAGGCATGCTTTCGTCGATCAAAGCGATAGGTCCGTGCTTCATTTCAGCTGCTGGATATCCTTCTGCATGTATGTAAGAAATTTCTTTCAATTTCAACGCACCTTCCAAAGCAACTGGGAATGAACTTCCACGACCTAAATACAAAGCATTGTGTGCTTCTGCATATTCAGCAGCAATGGCTTTGATTTTTTCATTCGTTTCTAGTACTTCTTTCACTTTTTCTGGAATAGCCTCTAATTCCGCCAAAATGGTTTGGAATTTAGATTCGCTAATAGAACCTTTTTTGTGAGCTAATGATAGCGCTAACAATGTCAAAATGGTTACTTGTGCTGTAAATGCTTTTGTTGAAGCAACACCAATTTCTGGTCCAGCATGCGTATATGCTCCAGCGTCTGTAATTCTGGAAATAGAGGAACCAACAACGTTACAAATACCGATAATGGTTGCTCCTTTTGATTTTGCTAATTCAAGTGCTGCTAATGTGTCAGCCGTTTCACCAGATTGTGAAATTGCAATAACTACGTCATTTTCAGTTAAGATTGGATTCCTGTAACGGAATTCACTAGCGTATTCCACTTCAACGTTGATGCGAGCCAAGTCTTCGATGAGGTATTCGCCCACTAAACCGGCGTGCCAAGAAGTACCACAAGCAACAATAATTAAACGTTTTGCATTGATTAATTTTTGCTCGTAATCTTTAACTCCTCGTAGTGCAACCCAACCTTCTTCAGCATTCAATCGACCTCTGAAACAGTCTTGAATCGAACGGGGTTGCTCATAAATCTCTTTCAACATGAAATGTTCGTATCCGCCTTTTTCAAGTGCTTCCAATTCCATTTCTAATTGTTGAATGAATGGTGTTTTTTCTTGGTTACCGATATTGAAAATACGTAAACCTTCGTTTAAGTCAACTACAGCAATTTCTTCGTCATCCAAATAAACCACACGTTTTGTGTACTCAATAATTGGAGTGGCGTCAGAAGCTAAATAGAAATCACCTTCTTTACCAATACCAACTACCAAAGGACTGCTTTTTCTTGCTGCCACTAATTGGTTTGGATTATCTTTTGAGATAACAACAATTGCGTATGCACCTTCCACTTCATGCAAAGCACGACGTACAGCTTCTGCAACAGAAACATTGTCATTTTTACGAATATCGTCAATTAAGTGAACCAAAACTTCTGTATCTGTCTCACTTTTGAATTCGTAACCGTGCTTGATTAACTCTTTTCGAAGTGAGTCATAATTTTCGATAATTCCATTATGAATAACCGCAATGGATTCGTCGTTAGAGTAATGTGGATGAGCATTTACATCATTTGGAGCTCCATGTGTTGCCCATCGTGTATGTCCAATTCCAGCATGACCTTCAGTATTGTAAGCACTTGCATACGACTCCAAGTTCGCTACTTTTCCAGAGCGCTTAAACATGTTCAATTCACCATTATTTAAAACAGCAATACCTGCACTGTCATATCCTCTGTATTCCAATCTTTTAAGGCCCTTCAACACGATCGGAAAAGCCTGTTTTTTACCGATGTAAGCAACTATTCCACACATAATTTAATAGGTCGTATAAGTTAGTACTAGTTTAGGTTTTTTCTTGTTAGTAGTATTTTTTCCGTTGAAGACGATGCGTTCAGCGGAGTTAATAAATTAGCGGGGAGGGATTACCACACCATTGTTTTCAATGTCTTCGTTAATTACTGCTTGCACATACGTTCGTAAATCAACGGTATAATGTTTTGCAGATTCATCAAATTCACCTAAAATCCCAAGGCTTGTGTAGCTATTATCGGTTGATTTCAACTTAGTTGCCACCGAAACACTAGAACCTGGTTTAAATCGATATCCTGTTTGGTATTGAACAGGTAAAGTAAGTTCTGCTTTGTGAATGACAATTTTCTTTGGTAGCTTGTCTAAGTTTTTAATCTTCACTGCTGCACGGTGTTTAAATGCTTGTGCATAAAATTCAACATTACCCAAAGTGCTGTCTTGCACTAATGCCGCAACTGGAGTGCCGGCGTTTTCGATGTCAAGGTGTGAAAAGTCAGCTGAATTCGAGTTAATTAATAAATCATAGTCTTTTTCCAAATTACTTTGATGATAGTAAATGGTTGCTTTCGAAGCTGCGTCAGTAATGTCAAAATACAAAATTGCACCTTGTCCAACTGATTGTGGACCATTGCTAGTAACCACCTTGATTCCTTTAAAGTAGTTCAAAAAATCTTCATTGGATGAAAAAGTACCGCTTCCGCTCATTGCCTCGTTAATCAATGTGCGAGCAAGATTCGTATCCAAGTGAATGCGTAATTGTGCATCTATAGTATCGCCTCCAACAACTGCATTATTCAAAGGATCGGGTACAATTGTTCCTTTTCCTATTGGAACTAAGTTTGTGCTTTTAACAGGAACAGTTGAGAAAGAATAATAGGTTGAATCCAAACTAATGGAATCATTCATTTCATACACCTCAAATGTTTGAGCTGTCAAACTCCCATAATAGCCAGCATATTTAAGTGCCAATACAAATGAATCAATCTGTATAGCATCTGTACCAAAATTCGGGTCAAAACCAGCTAAACGAAACTGTGTATAGAATGAAGCAGTTACCTTCCCAAATTTCGGATCAACATAACTACCTAACACAACATTGGATGCATTGTCTGTAATGACAGAATCTTCCGCAATAGTATAGGTAACAATGTCAAACGTATCTGTCGTCGTTCCAAACAAATAGCTATCGCTGTCAATGACATCTTTACCCATTTTTTTGTCTTTGGTACAAGAAAAAACGAAGACACTTAAGAGTGCAAACAACGAAAGATGTCGAATCACTTTTGTCATAAAGGATTAAGCTAAGACGTTGTTTTCAATTACTTTGTCAAAAAAGGCAGAAAGTTCTTTCGCTTGATTTTCTTCAGGAACGTAATCGGACTTAATACAATCCGCTGCGTCAAAAATGGCTCGCAAATCCGGATGTAAGTTTTCTACTGCAACATTCAATCCGTCACAATGATTAGCGATTACTTTCGTAATATTCAAGAAACTAGAATCTTTTAATTGGTCTGCAATTTCTTGTGGGAATCCGTCAAACTTCATTTTTTCGTGAAAACGCTCGTCCCAAGGTTGATCAAAAGAATCGTTGTACAAACTGTACACTACTTTTGTATCCTTGAAATGTGGGTCTTTACCATACGTATGTTTGATGTACAAAGCCATAATACCCGTCAACCAGCCATGACAATGAATTACATCGGGCTGCCAGCCAAGTTTTTTTACGGTTTCTAATACACCATGACAGAAAAACATGGAACGTTCGTCATTGTCAGCAAAGAAACTTCCGTCTTCTTCTGTTAAGTTGGTTTTGCGTTTGAAATAATCATCGTTATCAATGAAGTACACTTGCATTCTTGCTGCTGCAACAGAAGCCACTTTGATTATCAACGGATGATCGCGATCGTCAATTGAAATATTTAATCCTGACAAACGAATAACTTCGTGTAACTGATGTCTTCTTTCATTGATGGCACCAAAACGTGGTGTGAAAATACGAATCTCTTTTCCTGCTTCCTGAATCGACTGTGGTAGTCTTCTTGAGGTAGCAGAAATTTCAGTTTTTGGTAGGAATGGAAATATCTCCTGAGAGATAAATAGGATTTTTTTCTTCTCCATTTACATAAGGGTATAAGCGTGCAAATTTACAATTTTTATTCAACATTCACAAAAAGAGGTAGCTTTGTGTCCTTATTACCCGTTATATACACAGTTATGGCCACCATCGTTCGCACTCAAACAGAACTTGAACAAGCATTGCTTTCTTTGCGTTTGCAAGGTAAAAAAGTAGGTTTTGTTCCAACGATGGGCGCACTCCACGAAGGGCATTTATCTCTTGTAAAACAAGCTGTTGCAGAAAATGAAGCGGTGATTGTCAGTATTTATGTAAACCCAACACAATTTAATAACGCCTCCGATTTGGAGCTTTATCCACGAACATTAGAGGCGGATGTAGCTTTGTTGAACGCTTTCGAAAATCTTTTTGTGTTTCATCCTGATTTTGCAACTGTTTACCCTGAAAATGATGGTTTTATACCTTTTGATTTGGGGATTTTGAATCAAGTGATGGAAGGCGCGTTTCGTCCAGGACATTTTGAAGGTGTAGCACACGTCGTTCATAATCTGTTTCGTTTAGTGAACCCCACTCGTGCTTACTTTGGTCGCAAGGATTTTCAGCAATTGGCCGTAATTCGTAAAATGACACAGCATTTTCAGTTTCCAATTGAGATTATAGCTTGTGAAACCATGCGTCAGGAAGATGGTCTAGCAATGAGTAGCCGTAATATGCGTTTGTCGGAAAGCGAAAAAAAGGATGCTTTAATCATTTGGGAAACCCTACAGATGGTGCGACAAAACAAAGAAAATCAAAATCCTCAAGAACTTTCACTTGCTGCAAAAGCGTTTTTTTCAACGGGAAAATTGGAGTTGGAGTACCTCGAAATTGTGGGTGAAACAAGTTTGGAAACAGTAACGGATTGGTCGCAACCGACAGTTTGTTGCATTGCTGCTTATTGCGGAGCGGTCAGACTCATTGATAATTTGTTGCTTTAATCCGTTTATTTGATTTATTTTTGCGCCGCATTTCAAGCTTATGTTGGTACAAGTTCTCAAGTCTAAAATTCACCGTGTAAAAGTTACGCAGGCAGATTTGAATTATATTGGTAGTATAACCATAGATGAAAATCTGATGGAGGCGGCCAATTTAATCGAAGGAGAGAGGGTTCAAATTGTTAACATCAATAATGGTGAACGATTTGAAACCTACGTAATTAAAGGTGATCGTAATTCAGGAATGATTTGCTTGAACGGACCAGCTGCCAGACGCGTTGCCGTGAATGACATCATCATTATTATTGGCTACGGTTTCATGGACTTTGAAGAAGCCAAAACGTTCAAACCTTCTTTGGTTTTCCCGAACGAAGCAACCAACTTGTTGGACTAAGATGACTCGCCTCGATTACGTCAAGGAAAAAATCGTTTCAAGAGAAGAGGCCGTTCGTCGTGTTGCGATGTGGCACATGAAGAATCAGAAAGTCGTTTTCACGAATGGATGTTTTGATATTTTACACGCCGGTCATATTACCTATTTAGCAGCAGCAGCCGAAAAAGGAAATAAGTTAATTGTTGCTGTGAATACAGACGCTTCCGTTAAAGCATTGGAAAAAGCGCCCAATCGACCGGTTAATGAAGAAAACGTGCGATTGTTGCAAGTAGCCGCTTTGGGTTTTGTGGATTTGGTGGTGTTGTTTGACGAAGCCACACCTTTGGAAGTTATTTCTGAACTTATGCCCGATGTACTCGTTAAAGGTGGAGACTACAACGCTCAAGAAACAGATGCCACCCAAAAAGGCTATATCGTTGGCTCAGACATCGTTCGCGGAAATGGGGGAGAGGTACTCACGATTGATTTAGTGGATGGTTTTTCGACGACTAAGTTGATTGAGAAACTGAAGGGGAATTGAAAATTTTAAATGGAAAATTGAAAAAATTTACTGCTTTTTCATTTATATAGAATGTGTAAATTGCAATGTCAATGAATTTTTTCTAAACGACCACAATCCCCTGTAAAAATAAAATTAGCGAATTCAATTGCCCTTGACTTTTTAGCTTCGCTACTTCTGAGAGGTGTTCATTTTGTATAAAAACAAAAAAAAGGACTAAGTAAACACAATTTACTTTTATGAATTAATCAATGAACTAAAATGGCTCATTAATATTCCTCACATGCGTTCGGAATGACTTAATGTTAGGGAGTTAAGCGAAAATGCAAGGCATTTTCGCCATTTAATCTCGATAAAAAGTCATTTCGACCAACGGGAGAAAAATTTTTGAATTTGGAATATGCGAACTAAGCATCATTCCTAACCTTAACTTTTCTTACTTCCCACCACCTTTTCCAACTTTAAAGCCTTCGTCGTTGCCTTCTTGTTGTTGCTTCCACTTTTGAAGTGTGTTTTTGAGCTTGGAATCCTTTTTCTGTTTTTCCTTCTCTTCCTGAAACTCCTCTTTGGTGGCCGGCCCGAATTTGATTTTTAAATCTTCTTTTGGAAGTTCTTTCGGCACATACGTTTTCACGGAAGTATCGTTTTTAAACAAGCCGAATTCACTTTTTAGGATGGATTTTGCCTCTTGTTTGGCTTCCTCGCGATTTTGTTTGGCTTGTTCCTTACTCGATGTTTTATCCCATTCAATGATTGGATTATCCAAGGTTCCGTGCATACGCATAAAAACTTTTATTCCCGTTCCATCGTCCTCAACGATTCCAAATTCACTGTCGCGACTTTCAGTTTTCAAATCCCTGAATCGGAAGGCAAAACGATAATCTATGATGTTGTCAAATGTGTGCTTGCCCGCAACGTCCATGTCCAAGGCGGAAGATTTGATTTGCATCTTCGGAATATCTATGATACCATCGTGAATAATGATGCTGTTTTCCAAGGTTGCAAATTGAATGTTCTCCAATTTTTGCTCGAGGAAAGCAATGTTGTTTTTCCCCATGATTAATTTTCCAGCCGTTCCTTTCAAACTTTTGACAATTTCCTTGAAAGAAGAAACATTTTTCAATTGACCGTCAAATACTTTTAAGTCCAACTGCGCTTGAATGGCTTTTAAATTGATCCCACCTTTTAAGTCAAAAGGTGCATTGAAATACAAGTTTGCCTGTGCTCGTCCTGAAATTTGTTGGTCGGTAATGACGCTTTGTTCAAAGTTGTCCCATTCACGGAAAACGGGTTTGAATTTGATATTGTTACTCGCAATTTGCGCGGTAATGTTGAAAATATTGGGGTTTCGCTCTTCGATAATCAATGCGCCACTAATCAAGGCTTCTGCGTTGACAAGGGAAAGTTGTGTGAAATGGAGTTTTCGACCTTGAATTTGCATATTGCTCACGATGTTTGAGAATCGGTGTTTGTCGTATTGTAAACCGCCCACTTCCAATTTTTCTGCTTTGGAAGTGGTACCTAAATCTTCTACGCGGATAAAATTACTCGCAATATCCACTTGCGTTTGCAGTTTTCCTGTTCCTTTGAAATAGTTGTAGATATTGGTAAACATTCCGTCAATGCTCAAATCCGTTTGCCCCACTTTTAGCGATGCCTGTTGAATCCCCGCTTGATCGCCACGCAGAAAAACAGAACCGTTGATACTTTCAAATTGACGTTTGTCGTTTTTCAGTTTAAGTGAAATGCTTCGTAAATCCACGTCACCATCGCACCGTTGCACATCCACAGCTCCCGTTTCCGTTTGACTTTGAATCGCAAAATCAGTGTTTACCCGAACCGCTCCACGAATTTTCTCCACTTCTGGAAAATGAAATAAAGCATGCGCCACATTTAGGTCAATGCTCCCTCCTGCCTTACCTTCCACGCGTGGATTTGCAAATTCTGAAACGCGAATATCACCGTTGAATGGACCTCCCGCTGTGCGAAAATGTAATTTGCGTAGTTCCAGAAATTCTTCTTCGCTTCCTCCTTCATTGGAATATTTTCCATCCACTTGAATGTCGCTGATTTTCAAACCTTGATACGGCTCTGTAAGCGATCCATTTTCAACGCCGAAGTGACAAACAATCGTAGTTGGGTCTTCTGTTTCCAACGCACCATTTATGTCTAAATTGAAATCAATTTGACCTTCACCTTTGAATTTTTTTACGTCGTCAGCAGCACTTACCGAAAGCTTATTGACCAGGTCCGTCAATTGAATATTGCGCGAAGCAACCTGAAAATGCAAGCTATCTTGGTCAACAACACCCTGAATACTGAAAGGTAAACCCGCAATTGTAATCGCTTCGTTCGGTAGGTTGATCGTTCCTTTTTCACTATCGACCATGATTTTCAAATCGAAATCTAATTTTTGTCGTGAAAGGAGCGTTACTTCCCCACTTTTCGCCTTGTTAACCATCGCGCTTCCAACGGCCTCGAAAGTATATTTAGACGCAGCAAAATTTCCTGCAAATAATGACTCGTTAAATCGCGTTTTGTAGTATTGCCCTGTCAACTCATTTCGAAAGCTAAAACCAAAATCGGCAAGCGTGATTTCTTGCAATTTCATTTTAAATTCCTCTTGTTTCGCAGTGGTATCTTCCTTGAAAATATTGTAATTTGCCTGTCCTTTTTTATTGATTTTGATACACAATTTCCCCGGAGAAAGGTCAACGGCTTTCAAGTGGTAATCACCGTTCCATAAGTCAAGCGGGTTGAATTTCAAGCGAATGCGGTCGGTGTACAACAAGGTTCCTCGGTGTTGAAGAGAATCTGCGTAAGCATCGCGAATGTGCACTTTGTTTAAATCCACTGAAATATTTGGAAAACTACCCCAAAACGCCAAGTCAATGTCATTTACTTCGACGGGAACCACCAATTGTTTATTGATTTCTCCAACGACAGCATTGATGATGTCATCTTTGTAAATGTACAGCAACAAACTGATTAACAGGAACAACCCGAAAGTTATACCCAAAAACCACTTCGTAAATTTCCACAGAATGCGCTTCATCAACTAACGAAATTAAACGAAAAGAACAGGCCTGAAAGCGAGTTGAATTCTAGTTTTCAACGTGGATTTGTTGGTTGGTAACAATCGGTTCGAACCTTTCATTTTTTCAAACTTTATTTCTTCATTTTGAACAAGCTGTAAACTAGAAATGTTAATCCTTATATGAAGACATTTCTTTTTATTGGCGCTAATTCTGACATTGCTCTAGCGGCGAAAAAACAACTTGAACAACAAGGACATAAGGTCATTTGCGTGACAAGAGCACTTTCTGAATCACTTCCTGATGCCTTGCTTGGAAATCCGGTCACGAATGAATTACCGAACATCGATGAGCCTTTGGATGGTTTGGTTTATTTTCCGGGAAGTATTTTGTTAAAACCTTTTCGCTCGTTGAAACAAGCCGATTTTCAACGTGAAATCGAAGTGAATGTTTTGGGAGCCATTCATGCGATTCAGCACTACCAATCGAATTTGAAGGTCGATTCGAGTATTGTGTTGTTTAGCACAGTTGCCGTTCAAACGGGAATGCCATTTCATAGTGCTGTTGCTGTTGCAAAAGGTGCAGTCGAAGGCTTAACACGTTCTTTAGCGGCTGAGTTCGCACCCAAAATCAGGGTTAATTGCATTGCGCCCTCTTTAACGGATACTAAACTAGCTCAGAAATTTTTGAGTACTCCCGAAAAACATGAAGCATCAGCACAACGTCATCCTCTGAAAAAAGTAGGAAGCACAGCAGATTTGGCGAATGCCCTTGTCTTTTTAGTGAGTGAACAATCCGCTTGGATGACCGGTCAGGTTTTGCAGATAGACGGAGGAATGTCGGCGCTTCGAATGTGAGTTTAAAGAAATCAAAAAACATGAAACACGATTTAGTTTGTCACTATAGCGATTTGCCTTCTCCTTGGGCGTATGTGCAGGAAGAGCAGAAAGAAACGATTGTCCTTGACGAAACAATGATTGATCGCATAATTGAAATGGCTTGGGAAGACCGAACGCCCTTTGATGCCATAAAAAATCAGTTTGGATTGAACGAGCAAGCGGTTCGCAATTTGATGAAAAAAGAGCTGAAATTTAGTTCGTATAAACGTTGGCGAGAACGTGTTGAAATGTGTAAAACGAAACATATGAAAACGCGCTCGGAAGCCATTAACCGATTCAAATGCGACCGTCAACGAAGCATTTCAAACAACAAAATTTCCAAACGATGATTACTATTGAAAAAGAAGATTTCCAGGCGCTTTCCAAAGTTCCTCGACTTAATCTCATCAACTCTTGCATGGGTTTCAAATCGGCTAATTTAATTGGAACGGTTTCGAAAAATGGTGTTTACAATCTCGCTGTTTTTTCAAGTGTTATTCATTTGGGAAGTGACCCCGCATTGTTGGGTTTTATCCTACGACCAAACACCGTTCCGCGAAACACCTATACAAACATCAAGGAAACGGGTTATTTTACGGTGAATGCCATCACGTCTTCCCTGATTCAACGTGCGCACCAAACATCGGCTAATTATCCGGCCGAAGTCAACGAATTTGAAGTGACGGGTATTGAAATGGAGTTAAAATCGGATTGTTCTGTTCCATTTGTGCAAGCAAGTCCCGTTCAATTGCTTTGTAAATATGTGAATGAATACGAAATCAAAGAAAATGGTACCATCCACGTAATTGCCTCAATTGAAAAAATCTTTGTGCAACCCGAGCTTTTGGGCGAAGATTATTGGATTCAGTTGGATAAAGGAAACATTGTTGCCATAAATGGTTTGGACGGCTACGCAAAAACAGAACTTATCGAGCGTTTCCCGTATGCGCGCGCAACACCGAAGTAGAAGCTTGAAAGCCTTCGACCGCCTTGCTTAACGTTTGTTTGATTATCTTTGCCATTCAATTCTACAAAATGAGTCACATCGAACTTTCTGAACAAGAGCTATTACGCCGCGAGTCGCTGCGAAAATTGCGCGAAATGGGAATCGACCCGTATCCAGCCGCTTTGTATCCCGTAACTACGTATGCTACAACGATAAAGCAGGATTTCGAAGACGGTAAGGAAGTGTGTTTGGCAGGAAGAATGATGAGCCAACGCGTGATGGGTAAAGCTTCTTTTGCAGAATTGCAAGATGCCTCAGGCCGTATACAAGTGTATTTCAATCGCGACGAAATTTGTCCGGGTGAAGACAAAACCTTGTACAACGATGTATTCAAAAAATTGCTGGATTTAGGTGATTTT
>CAZHPL010000004.1:0-15401 GCA_964534495.1 uncultured Lishizhenia sp. | reverse complement strand
CAAAACGCAAGTAGGTGAAATTTCGGTAAACGTGAAAGAATTTACCTTGCTGAGTAAAGCCTTGCGACCTTTGCCTTTGCCTAAAACAGATGCAGAAGGAAATGTACACGATGCTTTTACGGATGCAGAAATGCGTTATCGTCAGCGCTATGTAGATTTAGTAGTAAATCCGCACGTGAAAGATACCTTCATTAAGCGTTCTAAAACGATTGCTTCTATGCGTCGTTTCTTTGATACCTATGGTTATTTGGAAGTGGAAACACCGATTTTACAACCGATTCCGGGTGGAGCAGCAGCACGACCTTTTATCACGCACCACAATGCTTTAGATATTCCTTTGTACCTGCGAATTGCCAATGAATTGTACTTAAAACGATTGATTGTTGGTGGATTTGACGGCGTATATGAGTTTGCAAAAGATTTCAGAAATGAAGGAATGGACCGTACGCACAATCCTGAGTTTACCGTGATGGAAATTTACGTTTCCTACAAGGATTACAATTGGATGATGGATTTCACTGAAAAGATGATTGAACGCGTTGCAATGGATGTTTGTGGTTCGACTGAAATCAAAGTGGGAGACAAAACCATTTCCTTGAAAGCACCTTTTGCTCGTGTAACAATGCGTGATGCTATATTACATTTTACAGGTTTCGATATCAATGGAAAATCCGAAGATGAATTAAGAGCCGCTTGTCAAAAGCTAGGCATAGAAACCACTCCTTCCATGGGTAAAGGGAAATTGATTGATGAACTATTTGGTGAAAAATGTGAAGGACATTATATCCAACCAACGTTTATCACCGATTACCCGATCGAAATGTCGCCATTGTGCAAACGCCATAGAGAAAATCCGGAATTAACGGAGCGTTTTGAGTTGATGATAAACGGAAAAGAAGTTGCGAATGCATATTCTGAGTTAAATGATCCAATTGACCAACGCGAGCGTTTTGAAGAGCAATTAGGTTTGTCTGAAAAAGGCGATGACGAAGCTATGTTTATCGACCAAGATTTCTTGCGCGCATTGGAATACGGAATGCCGCCAACGTCAGGAATGGGAATTGGAATCGACCGCTTGGTGATGTTGTTGACGAACAATGCATCCATCCAAGAAGTGTTGTTTTTCCCACAAATGCGTCCAGAAACGAAGTCGGTGAAAATCGAGTTAAACGACAACGAAAAAGCCATTTTTGAAGCCATGAAAGCGGAACAAGAAATGGAATTGCCAGTATTACGTGCAAAATTTGACATGAGTAACAAAGCATGGGATACGAGTATGAAAGCGTTGGCAAAACATAATTTAATTAAAGTTTCGAAAGAAGACGAGCGCCTGATGGTGCGAATTGTGGAGTAGTAAATTGTAGATTGCAGATTAAGAGATTACAAATTGCAGATTAAAAGATTGCGAATTAATTGCAAATTTTGGATTAATAGTTTACAATTTTTTTAATCTTAATATCTTTAAGTCCTGTTGTCCAAAAGTCTTACAGTCCTGAAGTCTTAATATCTTAACGTCTTACAGTCCTAAAGTCCTAAAGTCTTAATATCTTATAGTCCTGAAGTCCTTTAGTCATATAGTCCAACAAAACCCCAACCGTATGAAGAAGTTAATTTTATTATTCCTTTTCTTGCCGGTGATTTCGCAGGCACAAGAATTTTCTTTTGAGTTGTATTTTGAAGATGCATTGGGAAATCGAGACACTTTAGTTTTGGGTTACGACCCATTAGCTACAGATAGTATTGATGTGGCATTTGGAGAAGAAAACATAATTTCACAGCCTTGGGATAGTGTATTTGAGGTGAGGGTTGGCGATAAACGTTTTTCTGAATCTTCCCCAAATATTAGTACTCCAAATACCTTTTTATCTAAAAAGCAAATCTTGGCGAGTTACTGTGAAACAACGAGGCTAGCATCCCATTATTTTACATTTCAGATTCAAACTGATAATTATCCTGTAAAAGTGTTTTGGGATAAGTCGTTATTTCAGGACACTTGTTTAACGTTTTCGCTTTTTTATGGGATGAAGCACGCATACGATTTAGACGTTGGGGGTATTCACTCTTTTTTAAAATGGCAAGATAGTTTGATGATTCTTCCAACACCTGCGAGTAGTCAAAATTATTATGTTTACAACACAGCTGATGTTCCTGAGTATGAGTTATCTCAATATGTTTCAGGCGATAAAATTATAGTTTGTTTAGGTATGGTTTTTTATAAAGAAACGTATTTGAGTGTAGCTGAAAATTCGTTATCAGATTTTCTGCTTTCTCCCAATCCCGTTAATTCAAACGAGAAATTGAACGTAAGTATTTCAGGCAATTATTCCATTCTAGATAATAGCGGAAAAATGATTCAGATTGGAAAAGTAGATAATGGTGCTGTACAATTAAATAATCTAGAAAGTGGAATTTATTTCTTTATTTTGGAGAATGAAAACGCAGTGCAGAAAACAAAATTTGTTGTAAGGTGATGATAAGATATATCAAAATCGGTCATCCCCCTTCAATTCAACAAATTTCAGTCTTAATCCCGATAGATATCGGGGCTTATAGTCTTAATGTCCTAATATCCAAAAGTCCTAAAGTCTTACAGTCCTGAAGTCCTAAAGTCTAAGAGTCTTAATGTCCTAATATCCTAACGTCTTATAGTCCTAAAATCCCCAATATGAAAACAAAAGAAGAAATAGTACAAAACTGGTTACCGCGTTATACCGGGAAAAAATTGGAAGAATTCAGCCAATATATCTTGTTGACTAATTTTTCAGGCTACGTAAACATGTTTGCGGAGTGGCACAACGTGGAAGTGGAAGGAAAAGATCGTCCCATGCAATCGGCTACAGCTGACGGAATAACGATTATCAACTTCAGTATGGGTAGTGCGATGGCTGCGACTATCATGGACTTGCTTTCTGCAATTGACCCCAAAGCCGTTTTGTTTTTAGGAAAATGTGGCGGCTTGAAAAAGAAAAATCAAATTGGTGATTTCATTTTGCCGATAGCTGCGATACGCGGAGAAGGAACTTCCAACGACTATTTTCCTGCTGAAGTGCCGGCTTTGCCATCGTTCAATCTTCAAAAAGCAATTTCATACACGATTCGTTTGAGCGGCAGAGATTATTGGACAGGAACGGTTTATACGACCAATCGCCGTGTGTGGGAACACGATGAGGATTTCAAGGAATATTTACGAACCATTCGTGCGATGGGAATTGACATGGAAACAGCCACAATTTTTAGTGTTGGTTTCTACAATGAAATTCCAACGGGAGCGTTGTTATTGGTCAGCGATCAACCCATGATTCCGGAAGGAGTTAAGACCGAAGCAAGCGACCAAAAAGTAACGACAAGTTATGTTTCAGACCACCTGCGCATTGGTATCGACTCGTTGAAAGAACTCCAAAACACAGGAGTTTCCGTGAAGCATTTGAAGTTTTAAGGAAGAAGAATTATTTTCCTTCGAAAGTCAAGACTTGCAAGTAAATTCCAGTTTTACCCAATTGTCCACTTAACCATGACCTATTTTTAAATCGATTTACGGGCGAAGAATAATTAGCTAGTAGAAATTGATGTTCATTGAGTCGCTGAATGGACGGAAAAGCTGTGTCTCCATTGCCAGGTAAGTCCGTGAGCCATTCTATTTTTTTATGCTCTTTATCTATATGAAAGAGTGCTGTTGTTTTTGGCGACAATGAATAACTTACCCAATTCATTAAGCGTTGCATGGATAACGGAGCTTGTTTGTTGAAGAAACCAAAAGATCTTTTTCCGCGTTGTCTGCGTGCAATTAGAAAAAGTTCATTTTCGTACCTAAACATCTTTGGCGACATGTAACAATCTTCGAACGCCTCGGATGGAAATTGCCAATTCGCAATATCGTTTTTTGGGGCAAACACCAAATGAGAGCCAAATCCTGTTTCGTCACCGTCTTCTAAACGAGTTACTGCCCACAAATTGGTGTCTTTGTCAAACTCAAATGCCGTTTCCGAAACACCTCCCAAGTAAACCTCCTGTTTTTCTCCAACAGCTTTAAAATGTTTTCCGTCTGTGCTTTTTCGAAAATTTAAGTGAACACTACTTTTATCCTTTAGTGAATAATGCGAGCCTTCATAGGAAGTAAGATAAATTTCCCCAAGTCTTTTTTTTAAATCCCAATGCACTTCACCCTTGTTTAAAATAGTATCTGCTTTAGACCAAAGAGCGTTACCCGTTGTGTGGTATAATTGAATTCGCTCTGGTTGAAAAGCAGTCATTTTTACACCTGCGCTAAAACAATAGAAATATAAGGTGTCATTTTTACAAAGCAAAAAGGGTTCCCGGAAATCTTTCTGGTAAAAAAAACTCAGTTCTTTTTTCCAGTTGATTCCATCGGCAGTTGAGAGAATATGCATACCTGTTTCTGTGGAAGCAAAATGCGTTTTTCCTGTTCGAAAAGCCAAATAAAGTCTTTTTTTAAAAACACAGATAGACACATTGTTATTGGATCGACCAAAGTTAATTGACTCGGGAAGCTGCACGGATGGTACGACCCAAAGCACTTGTGATTGTTTGAAATGCAAGGACGTATGAAAAGTGGAATTGTCAAAAAGGAAGGGATCGTCTGGAGCTTCGTCTAAGAGAGGCAAATAATGACCTAAGGTTTTTACAACTTCATTTTGCTGAATAGCGGCCGTGTTTTTAAAAGCTCCACAAGCGGAAAGTAATAGCGAAACGAATAAAAAGAAATGGCGCATAAGTGTATGAATTTCGCCAATTTTTATGAGATAGGAATCAGGTTATTCGTTAAAATTTGAATCAAAGAAAATGCACAAGTTCATAATTGGAGCTTCTTCCTTGTTCATTTGTTTTTTGCAAAATGCCCTTTTCAATGAGGTCTTTAATGTCACGCAAAGCAGTATCGTTGGAAGTTTTGGTGATTTTTGCCCACTTGGAACTTTGTAACTTGCCTGTAAAATCATGGAGCAGTTTGTTAAGAATTAGACGCTGTCTTTCATTGATAGGTGTATTTTCGTGTTTTTTCCAAAATGCAGCTTTAGCAAGGATTTTTTGGGTAGTGTTTTCTGATGTTAAAATGGATTCTTTAAGATTTTCTAAAAACCAACTGATCCACTCTGTAATATCACCTGAACTGTGTTGAACTTTTTGAAGTACCGCATAATACTCTTTTCTTTTGCTTAGCAACTGACTTGACAAGCTATAAAACCGTTCGCCACTTCCTTCCGCACGAGACAAAAGCATTTCTGTAACCGCTCTTACAATTCGTCCGTTGCCATCATCAAATGGATGAATGATGATAAACCAAAAATGGGCTACAGCTGCTTTTAAAACGGGATCGATGTTGTTTTCAGCATTGAACCAATCTAAAAACAAACGCATTTCTGTTTGGACAAATTGGGGTTTTATGGCTTCGTAGTGAATTTTTTCCTTGCCCATTGCTCCTGAAACAACTTGCATTTCCCCTGTTCTATATTTTCCAACTTCAATTAAATAAGGACCACTGTAACCCGTTGGAAACAAAGCGGCATGCCAGCCAAATAAGCGTTCTTCAGTTAAGGGTAAGTCGAATCGTTGTGTGGCGTCCAACATCATTTCAACTACGCCTTCAATGTGGCGACTGCTAGGAATCATACCTGCGACATTAAGCCCCAGTCTTCTTGCAATGGATGAACGTACTTGTTCATAGTTAAGATGTTCACCTTCAATTTCAGATGATTTCACCACTTCAAGTGTTAACGTTGTTAAAGTGGCTTCTTCTTTTTCGGAAAAACCCAATGCATTCATTTGACCGATTAGCTTTCCTTGCAAGAGTTTTACTTCACCAAAAAGTGCATTTATGGATTTATCGTCCCATGAAAAGTGCGTCCAATTGGGTTGTTCATAAATGTATTTGGCCATGTTTTCGTAAATATGCGGTGAATATACAACTTAATCGCCGCATTTTTGCGGTGATTAGCTCAATTTTTCACCGCAAAAGAGATCATTAGCCAAGTTAGTTTCTGAAGACGTGTGGTTAGAGGCTAAGCGAAAATGCAAGGCAATTTTCGCCATTTAATCGAGTCCAAAAGTCATTTCGAGCAGCGCGAGAAATACTTTCTTCGGCAAAAAAACGTTTAACGACGAACTAATTGCGAACAAAACAGCATTCACAGCCTTGATTTTTTAGCTTCGCTGCTTCTTCGAGGTGCTTCTTTTGATCAAGCAAAAGAATGGCAAAAGACGACATCTTATTTACAACAATTGAATTCAAAAAACGCCCTCTAAAAAAACGCCCTCACTTCCATGCCACCACTGTGAATCATGCGGTTGCCTTGTGATTTGCGCCCGAGGTAGTTAATGGATAATTGCAGGTTTTTTGAAATGGTGCGTTGGTAGCTGAAATTCCACGTATAATTGGTACCGGGTTTGAGTGATTCCAATAGTTCATAACCCACGGCAGAACTTGCATTTCCTGTAAAATTCATGCGAACGATTTTGACTTCTCCTTGCAAACTTCCTTTTTCACTGCGATTGATTTTCATGCTGCTTCCCAATTCCAAGATGGAACATTGATCGCCTCCATACGTCGAGCTATTAATTTTTTGTGCCACTCTACCATCCAAAGAGCAGCGAAAATTTGTTGAAGGTTGAAAAATCAAACTCGGTTGAAGGGTTTGATAGGCGTAATCGTAATTCCGTCCGCTTGTGTAATCGGCAATCGACGTTTTTTTACCGCTTTCTGCTTTCGCTTCTATTGAAAATTTAGTGCGAATGTTCCAGCGAATGGCCAAGGCATGTGACGCATTTCGTTTGGAGTCGAAACCACTAGCCAGCAGGTTTTTATTACGCACATCTTGATAGGTGTAGTCCGCGCTGAAAACAGATGAGGTACGATTGAAAAACAAGGAATTACGAATGGTTGAACTGGCACTGATTAAGCTGTTGTCATCGATGCGTGCAGCAAAAGGATTAAAGGCTGTATTTGGGTCGAAAGCATTGAGTTTTCGATTGATGCGTAAACGTGCTTGGTCTGAGAAAAGAGCCAAATAACGAAGAAAATTCTTTTTATTCGCCCAAATTTTCTCAGGTCGCCAGTAGATACTTTGATTAAATTCATTCGAGTAAGTTTTGACGTAGTTATTGCTTGGGATGAACACGCGAATGTAGCTGGCCTGATCGATGTATTGTGCAATTTCAAATTCATTCAAATCCTTTACCCCATCTCCGTTGTAATCAACCCACGTGTAAATTCCCTGTCCGTCGTTAACTTTGATGTATTGAAATTCCCGCTTTTGTTCCAATCCCGAACCGACTTCGTAGAAGGTGTTCCAAGTTAAAGCCGATTTGAACCATCGCGCTTCGTAATCAATGCGCCCCACCAAGGAATTTTCAGGTGTTTGCGGCAATAAAACCGAGTCTTTTATCGCAAACGAACGATAGGCTCCCAAAATGTTTAAACTTTGCCCAGGAAGATTCGTTAATTTTATTTCACCTCCAGCCGTTCTTGCTTTTGCAACGGATTTCAGTTGTGTACTGTCCGAACGTTGATCGTAGCGCTCACGGTAAAACACTTTGAAATATCCAGACGATGTATCTGCCGAAGCCACAAAATATTGATGGTCGTAAAATTGATAACTTCCTGGTTTTAACAAGGTATCATTTCGGAATACATTGAATTCATGGTCGTCCGTAAAGCCCAAACGAATTTTGCCAATGTCTTTAGTAATGGTAGCTCGATGACGGATAAAATTATTTTTTGTGTCAGTTGCCGAAGCGAGTAAACTTCCGTCCCATTTGGCAAACCAACCTTTTTGTTTCCAAGTTCCTTCTGTGGCCAATCGATTTCCACGAAAAACAGAGCCAATACTGTAGCGTTGTCCTTCGAGTGAAAATGTACCGTATTGTTTGTGAGAGACTTGTGTGCCGACATTGAGTGACAATTGCTGACCTGTATATCCTTTTCCACGGGTGTTCCAATCCCTGTCAAATTCAACTTTTCGGTATTGTTCAATCGGAAGAAAATTAGCAGATAAATATTCCACTTCTGCCTTGTTTTCTAGTTTCCAATTTTTAACCGAATCCTTTCCCGGAAGAAGGTCATATTGCAATTTACTTCGGTTCGAGTAGCCCAAATTATCCTGATTTCCGAGGGTAGAAAAGGTATTCAAATCGGTACTACTGAGGGCGCCTTCTGTTTCTAATTTCAGTTTGTCCGTAAAACGATAGGTCGCACCGCTCGTGAAAAGTTGTTTTTGTTTGGGTGTGATGATCAAACGAAAGGGTGCATATTCTCCTTGTGGAACCCCATTTTGAGGAGCAATCCATTTGTACACTTTTCCCAGTGCATTGTAACTATCCAAGATGTAATCGCCTTTGTTGGGCCCCACATTTTGAAAGGTCGCACGGTATTTTGCTTCATTTGGATTAACACTAAAAACCAAAACAGAATCATAACCCAATGAATCCGTTAAACGGTAAAGCACTTGATTTTCCAACCAGCCAACGGAATCGATACTATTGATACGCGCCTGAGACAAATCATCTCCTATTTGAGATAAATAGAATTTTTGGGCGCTACTTAAACTTTGTTGTAAAGGTTGATTTTTAGCATCTTGCTCACTGTATGCATTCAGCCAGAAATCCATTTTTTTTCCGCTGTAGGAAGTGGCACTTTGAAAAAGAGAACGTGCATAGTTTTGATCCGAATATTGAAATTCCACAACAATGCGGGAGTCTTTCGTGATTTGATTGCGCGAAGTAAAAGTTAATTCCGACGAATTGTAATCGATGATGTAATCGTTTTCTTGTCCACGTGTAAGTAGTTTTCCATCAATGTAAACGCGTTCTGTTCCTGCAAGAATCAAAATAAACGGTTCGTTTTCAGCACCTTTTAAACGATAAGGACCTTGATTCGCTTCAATTCCCTGAATGATTTGGCGATTGAATTTTCCTTTTGACAAGGCACCACTGACTTGCGTTTGCCAAAGACTTTCGTTTTTCGTTTTCCAATTATATTCTCCCGTTAATCCTTGTGCTCTTTTTTTGTAGGTCATGAAATAGCCTTTCGGTTTGGAAAGCCAAAAATCACCCGCAATTATTTTAACGCGATCGTTATACACTTGAATAAAAACCTGGTCAAATTCTTGAAGTTTATTGGTGTTTCCATCCGGTTGAATCGGCAAGTTCGCATCCGAAACAGAGGCAAGTACTTTCAGATTGGGGGCAATATTTCCCGAAAGCTCAAGATTCAACGATGAGTTGATTCCCAAATCTTGATTGTTTCCAAAGGACACACCGCGCGAAATGCTACCGTTTTTATTGAGTTCTGCACCTCCAAAAACGTCGTTCACACTGTACGTGTTTTCAATTTTGAATTTATCACGGTCTCCTTTGTCAACACGATAGATGAGGTTGGTGTCACGGGCGGCATACGTTTTCGAAAAATCAAAGGGAAGCACTTGAAAAACAAAGCACAAAGTGTCTGTAAGTTTATCCAAACGTTGAAAAGTACTGCTTCCGAAATCGATTTTAAAACTTGATTTCTGTAAGGTGTCTTTGCCATGAATGACGAAAAAGGAAGGTGGATAAATGCTCAATGTATCCAATCGAATCGCTTCTTTTCCGAGTTCTATTTTTTGTGTGCGCGTGTTGTTTACTTGTGAAGAAAAGCTCCAAGCAATGAACATAAAACCAAGAAGAAACGCTTGTTTCAAAGGCATGTACCACGAAGATAAACCAACTGAGTTGAATAACGTTCGAATCGCTATGAGATTTTTGGAAGCGAATGAATTATGTGGTGGGATTTAGTGTAGGAAAGACTATTTTTTCCTAATTTAATATAAAAACAGAATAAATAGTTCGGAAAATAACCGAATTATAGTAATGATATTATAAATTTGTATGAGATTAATTGGAAAGAGCAAGTTGGTGAAATATGTCAAAAAGAACAAAGGCAATCCTATTTTGCAACAAAGCATTCAACAGCTAATATCTGATATTGAGTTAATGGAAAATCCATTGGTTCAATTAAAAGAAATCAGAAAGGATGCTGACTGCGTTCACCCTGATGGTTTTTACTTTTTTAATATTTCAGTCCATAGGACGCTTATTTTGATTGAAATGGATGATGATGGAGAAGCGATTATCGTTTGGATTGGGTCACATGATGCTTATGATAGAACTTTTAGAAATAACAAGGCGACAATTGAAAAATGGTTACGAATCAATAATTACTTAGACTAATGAAACACACATTTGATATAGACCAAGTTATTAACGCAGGAAAAATTGCGGATGCACTCGTTTACGAACAAGCTTTGATGGTAGATCGAAAATTACGACTAATGGCAAAAAACAATCCTGCTTTTCTTACAAAAAGAAAGGCGTTGCGAGATTTGATCGAAGCCTACGAAAAAGTTGTATGGAATGAGTTTGATGTCAGTCTAGATACGATTTCTCAAAGTGATAAAGCAGCGAAAATAGCTGAAATGGAGCGTCAATTTTTCGAAAACAGGAAAAAACGTATTCGTTCGAAACTAAAAGAATTTGAATTAAATCAAGCGCAATTAGGTCTAATTCTTGGCCATAAAAGCAAGACGCACATGTCTGAATTAATGAATGGAATCAAACCCTTTACACTAAAGGATATTATATTAATCCATCGACTTTTTGGTATTGAAATCAAAGATTTAGCACCTACAATTTTGCCCGAAACAGAAGTGCAACGTATCAATGCGTGCTTACAAGAACTTCAAACGTCACTCCGTTTTTAAGTAGCTTTTTTAAGTTGATATTAATTTCATTACATTAGGTGTGAGGTTTGGGAAAAACAACTCCTGAAAAGTAAGTAATTCGATTTGTGCATCTATATGTAACCAATCGAATGGTAACGTTATTATCAGCTACTATGAAACATTTTATTCATGCTCTTTTTTTGATTTCAACTTCAATTTTTGGTTTTGGTCAAACTTTTACAATTATCGAAAAAAGCACAGCTACGAAAGCCTTATTTGACTACACTAATCCGTTGAGCTTGGTGAGTTTAGTCTATAACAATGCGAGTCTTTTTGCTGACAACAAATTTGAAGTTGGAAATTCGTTTAGAATTGACGCGTTTGAAAAAGCCGAATTAGAACAATACAATATTTCAAAAGATGAACTGCTTGAAGCAGAAACGAGAGGAAGGCAATTTCTTTTATACACGGGCTACGGCGACGACATGGTATTATCAAAAACGGATGAAAATTTTGATAGTTGGTATGAAAATCAAAAAGCATTTCTTGAATCACCTTCACTGATGCCGTCCAAAGAGTTTTTAAAAGAAATGTGGGATTCAACCGAAGTTGGAGGCTATTTGAATCTTAAAGAAAAACGGTTTTTTGATGTACGAGACATAGATTTATTGGTTGTCCAAAACAATGTGGAAGATACCCTAGTTCACTTTGCTAAAAAACTCAAAAATTATGAAAAACGTGTTATTGTCGCTTCTATTCCGATGAGGGAATTATTGAACCTAATGAACTTTTCAGTACAAGTAAAAGCAAATAAAGTGTTAACTCAAACTATTTGGGAAACCTTGCGTTCTTCTCAACTCAAATCGTATGAAGAATGTTTGAAAGAATACTTCGACGAGCCTAAAAGTGTTTTTGAACAGTTTGCTTTTTACAATGGAATGGCGAAAATTAATCCCATTAAAGAAAGTTCAATCTGGGAAAGAACCTTAGAATTTAGTACAGATTTAGAGCCAGCACAAAAGATGAAATATTTGCATTTTGGTAAATTATGGGAATGCAAACAAGAACGTCCAGAAATTTTGAATTTGTTTTCGATGTATGGTGAACAAGTTCAAATTGTTCGGGATGAAAGTACAAGTTTGGCAAACTATCTGTCTTATAACTATCCAGAAGGATTCGAGCTTCCTCCAGCAGAAATGAGTAAACTTGAGTCTATCTGGAAAAATACGCCAATAGGTGAAAACCTTAAATCACCTCTTCGAACAAGTTATTTTTGGTGGGACTTTGAAGACCCCGAAATGCTAGTAGATTACCGCTTTGTGAGTGATACTGAAAGTCTTCAACTAAGACCAGTTATGCTCTACTTTGTGAAAGACGTACCTTCAATTAATAAGAAAGTAACGACCATGCGTTTTGATTTGAGAGATGGTTTTGGTCAAATGGATTTTTCGCCACTTTTAGAGATGAACCCAAAAGTAAATGCTAATGAATTGCAATGGATTGAATCTTTGAAAAACCCAACTGGACAATGTTACGAAAACACCTTAAAAGACAGAGAGAAGCTAAGTTCTTACTTGCTTCTCTCCGATGAATTTATTAAAAAAGGAATCAGTATTACCTTGTATTAAATCCTATCAAATCCTGTATACGGACGCAACGCTTCTGGGATAATGATGCCATCTTCAGTTTGGAAATTTTCCAATAAAGCAGCAACAATTCTTGGCAAAGCTAATGCGGAACCGTTCAATGTGTGACACAACTGAGATTTTTTGTTTTCATCCTTGAAACGCAATTTCAAACGATTTGCCTGGAAAGTGTCAAAACGTGAAACGGAACTTACTTCCAACCATTTTTCCTGGGCTGCTGAATACACTTCAAAGTCGTATGTCATAGCAGAAGCGAAGCCCATGTCTCCACCACATAATCGTAAAATGCGGAATTGTAAGCCCAATTTTTCCAAAAGTCCTTTTACGTGCTCCATCATTTCTTCTAATGCTTTAGCCGTATTATCTGGATGTTCAATACGAACGATTTCCACTTTATCAAATTGGTGCAAACGATTCAAGCCACGTACATCTTTTCCATACGAACCTGCTTCTCTACGAAAACAAGGCGTGTAACCCGTCATTTTGATTGAAAAATCAGCGCTTGGTAAAATTACGTCACGGTAAATATTGGTCAAAGGTACTTCCGCCGTTGGAATCATGTAGAAATCATCTTCTTGCATGTAGTACATTTGTCCTTCTTTATCAGGCAATTGACCGGTTCCAATTCCACTGGCTTCATTGACCATCAATGGCGCTTGAATCTCTTCGTAGCCTGCTTTTGATGCTTCTTCTAAGAAGAAAGAAATCAATGCACGTTGCAATTTAGCACCTTTACCGCGGTAGAATGGAAAACCTGCACCTGTTACTTTAACACCTAATTCAAAATCAATTAAATCGTATTTCTTAGCTAAATCCCAATGAGGATGTGCTTGAAAACCAAATTCAGGTGTTTTTCCAAATTCATAAACGGTTTCATTATCATTGGCATCACGACCGCTTTTCACAAGTTCATTTGGAACGTTCGGCAAGGTGTACAACAAACGCGTTAGTTCTTTTTCAAGCTCGTCCACTTTTGTTTTTAACGCGCTTTCCTTTTCTTTTAGAACAGCTGTGTTTTCTTTCAAAGCATTGGCTTCGGTTGCTTGTCCAGCTTTATATAAATCACCGATTTTACGCGCAATTTGATTTTGCTCAGCCGCTAAATTGTCTAAGTCTGTTTTATGATTGCGCCATTCTTGGTCGGTTGACAAAATTGCATCTAAGGTTTCAGTTGCATCAATTTGTCTTTTTTTCAATCCTTCAATTAAGGCTTCTTTCTCGTTGCGAATGCGTTGAATTTCTAACATTTATCTAAAAAATAGACTGCAAAATTAAGCATTTTGAGGGTAAAGTCCGCCCAAAATGATAGAATTAATCCCTTGAACCTGCCTATTTTTTTGGCAAAAGTGCTTTCATTTGGTTGTATTCACTCGTAAATGTTCCATTCGAGGTACAACCTAAACTTGTTTTGTTGGATTCAAACGTTTGGATTCGATTTCCTGGGTCGGGGTGTGTGCTCAAAAATTCCGGCACTTTTGTTCCTCCTTCCGCTTGAATTTTTTTGAAAAACCCTGCTCCTCCTGCTGCATTGTAAACTGTAGGACACAAGTATTTAACTGAATTTAAATCAGCTTCCGTTTCGTGGTTTCTGGAAAACTTTAACCCAACGAGTCCTGCTGTGATTTGTTTTACGGCAGTTCTATTTCCAGCAATGATTTCCAACAACAATTGAACACCAAACATTTCAGTCATTTGGCGAGTGGAGTGTCGTTTGTCAGCATGAGCCATTTCGTGACCCAAAACACCTGCTAGTTGGTCTTCTGAATCTAAGTATTTTAACAAACCGGTAAATACATAAATATAACCGCCCGGCGTGCAAAATGCATTCAAGGTGGAATCATCGTGGATGATGCGCACGCGCCAAGAAAAATCGTTTTTGTGTTCAACTTGACCCGAATTAAGAATATTGTTTCTGACCTTGTACACGTATTGATATACGGCAGCGTATTTGGCAGAATCCAACATTTTGTAACCACTTGAATCGCTTTCAACTTCAGCCGCTACTTGTGCGCCTAATTTTCGATCGTCATCCAATGTTAAAAGATTGAATTTTGAACCTGCTCCTGTTGAACCACAAGATCCAAGCGTTACTGCAAGGAGTAAAAGAAAGAGTAATTTTCGCATAATTCTATTGAAAAACAGTAAAATCTACACCATCAAAGGCAGCAAATACAATTTTTGGGTGACTTTCTTGCCAAAACATATTTCCGGTTTTATCCAAACCGATTGCTCCCGCAAAACCATCGAAAACAGCCAACTCATCAAAGGTTTTTCCAAATGCTTTTTCAATGGTAAATCCATCCGTAACACGTGTAACAATTTTCGTTGCAACAGCAGCACTAACAATGTCTTCACCAACTCCGGTGCAACTTACAGCGCAATCATCATTGGCATAATTTCCAGCAACAGTTGCCGAATCAGATATTCTTCCTGGAATCTCAAATCCTTTTCCGCCTGTTGAGGTTGCAGCAGCTAATTTTCCGTTCGCATCCAAAGCAACACAACCTACCGTTCCTTGTCGTGAAGCGGCTAGTTTTGCTTCGTATTCAGCTCTTCTTTCCGGAATTTCAGTCGAAAAGAAGGGAAATTCATTTTCCTCTGCGTATCCATTTGCGCCTTCTCCACCCAATACGCGGTCATCAACTACTTGTAAGTGTTCAGCCACTCGAATCGGATTTTTCACATCACGGATATTGATGACGCCACTAAATTTTTTAGAATGTCCATCCATTAAAGATGCGCTCATACGAATCACACCATCACTTTGAATTTGAGAACCAATCCCAGCATTAAAAAGCGGATCGTTTTCCAATAATTCAACGGCATACACAACCGTTTCCATTGCAGAATGCGTTTGTAAGAAAGCATGTGCTTCTTTTGCGATACGCTCCATGGCATTTTGCTTGGCCAATTTCGTTTCGTTGGATTGCGAAAACTCGCTGAAAAATCCTCCGTGAATCAATAGTTTTGTCATTATTTCGCTTTATCGTGGATGGTAAACAAGTGCTCTTTCAACAAATATTTATCTCCCTTGCTCATTACATGCACC
>CAZHPL010000003.1:18947-46901 GCA_964534495.1 uncultured Lishizhenia sp. | reverse complement strand
ATTTTCGCCCCATGATGATGACAAACACAACACACGATTCGAACACGAAAAAATATAAAAGCATGAAAAAGACAGGTTTTATTCTGGCTTTCCTATTGGTTACTTTCGGCGTTTTTGCACAACCCGGAACAGCCGATGTAACGGTAATTGGTAATGGTAACCGCGAAATCGAACCGGCGTATCGTATTCCAGAAACACCCAAAATCATTGACACGGTAAAAACGACACCCGTTGCTTCGTATCCGATGTTGACTTTTCAGGGAAAAACAAAAATTTACCTTGATACGATTGAGGCTGCAACCGTAGAAACTACAGAGAAATTGCGCCAATTGTATCCCTTCTACGCAAAAGTAGGAATTGGTTCTGTAATTATGCCTTTGGCGGAACTTTACTACAACTCAACCCGTTCAAGAGGAACACAATACGGAGCGCATGTAAAACACCTTGGCTCTTACAGCAACAACATCAAGGATAGAAACAAAGTGAGTTATGCACCTTCACAATACGATCGAACAGACGTCTTACTTTTTGGAAAAGCCATAGAAACCAATTACATTTTCAACGGTAGTTTACGCTACAAAAACGATGGTTTTCACTACTACGGAATTCCAAACGATACCATTTCTGCGGATTCGATTTCACAACGCATACAACAAGTGGGTGCAGCAATGGAATTTACAGGAAATCGCGGAGATACTTCCATGTTCAACTATCGCATTGGAGCAGATTACAATTATTTGTTTTCTAAAAAACCAAACGATTCATTGGCTGATTGGAAAACACAAGAACATCATTTTGACTTTAAAGCAAAAGGTTGGTATAACTTCAAATCAGAATCCTTTTATGGAAATATTGGCGTACGATTTAACGGCTACAAATACGGAATTGCGGATTCTTCCTTGAATGCATTGGACTCAGGAATTGTAAAAAACAATACCATTATTGATTTTCAACCAGGTGTATTAACGCAGAAATTAAACGACAAACTACGCGTTGATGTAGGTGTGCAATTGAGCATTGACGTACAAGCAAAAACGCGAGCTTATGTTTATCCGCAATTGTCGCTTCAATATGCAATGGCAAACAACAAGTTTATTCCATTTATCGGCATCACAGGCGGATTGAAACAAGGAACATTCCGTTCATTTTACAATGATAACGCGTATGTGTTGACCAATTTACAATTGCAAAACGAGCATAATCCGTACACAGTTTATGGTGGTTTCAAGGGTGCAATCGGTAAAAAAGTGGGATTCAACGTGAATGCCTCTTTTGGAAGAGTGATGAACAAAGGCTTTTTCGTGACGGACACTTTGTATTCTCAACGCAACAAATTCAGTTTGGTGTATGACACATTGAACTTAACGAAAGTGGAAGCTTCTTTATCCTATCAGTTAGCCGAAAAAATCAAAATTGACGGAATCGGGCGTTTCTATTCGTATGAAACGAAAAATCAGGCGTATGCTTGGAATTTACCGACTTTGCAATTCGTTTTACGTGGCAATTACAACTTGTATGATAAGTTTTTGCTCAATTTGGACGGAACAATTGAAGCGGGAAGAAAAGCTATGGTATATGGTCCAGGAACAGGTGTAAAACAAGAAAACGGACAATATTATGTTTCGCTTGGAACCATTGCAGACGTGAATTTAGGATTGGAATACCGCTACAATACGCGCGTTTCTATTTTCTTACAAGGAAACAACTTACTTTCTCAACGCTATTTGAGATGGTACAACTACCCTGTTCAACCGATTCAGGTGATGGGAGGAATCACGGCTAGATTCTAGTATGAAGAGCGAAGGCATAGTTCTCATCGGAAAAGGAAGAGCAGAAAAAGCATTCCAGCGACGTAGCATTGAACTTCCTGAGCTTAAAGACGACGAAGTCCTTATCGAAAGTGAAGCTTTTGGATTGAATTATGCTGACGTGATGGCGCGCAATGGATTGTATCGCGATGCACCACCAAAGCCTTGTGTTCTCGGGTATGAACTCGTTGGAAAAGTCGTACAAATCGGAAAAAATGTTGACGAAGCCTTATTGGATAAACGTGTATTGGCCTTCACTCGATTTGGTGGTTATGGAAAACATGCCATTACGAAAAGTAATGCCCTAGTACTCATTGATGAAACACCTGCTGAAGAAGCAATGGCCTTATGTACACAAGCAGTTACAGCGTATTACATGGCCGAATACGTAAGCTCGATTCACAAAGGAGAAATTGTACTCATACATGCAGCAGCAGGCGGCGTTGGTACAATATTGATTCAACTCGCAAAAATGAAAGGCGCATTTGTCATCGCTAAAGTGGGTTCGGACGAAAAAGGTGAATTAGCCAAAAAAATAGGAGCTGACCTGTACATTAACTACAAAAAAGGTGATTATCAAACACAATTAGCTCAAGCCTTACCAGGAAAAAAAATCGATGTGATTTTCAATCCTGTAGCAGGCTCCACTTACAAAAAAGATTTTTCGATCTTGGCCGCAGGGGGTAGAATTTTCCTGTATGGAGGTTCAGAAATGGCGGGAGGTAAATTTGGCATTTTATCGACCTTAAATTTCCTGCGGAAAATGGGCGTTTTATTACCTGTAGTATTGATGATGTCGTCTAAAAATATTTTGGGAGTAAACATGTTGCGCATCGCAGACGACAAACCTGAAGTTTTGCAGACATGTTTAGAAGCGGTAATCGAGTTATACAAAAAAGGAAAACTAATTCCTCAAATTGGAGGTGTTTACTCTGTTGATGAAATAGCAGTCGCGCATAACCAATTGGAAGATGGTCAAACGAGTGGAAAACTGACGATAAAATGGTAAGCTTATTTCGAAGCGACGAAAAAAGATTTGAAAAAACGAATAATCGGCTTACGAAATAAGAACATTAACATCAAGTAAGGAATTACCATCAGGTAAACAATTCCATAATTAATATTCGTTCCAAAAGAGCCTTCATCTACTTCAACGCCCTGTTGCGTCAAGAGTTTACATTGTGAACAACCTTGAGCAAGCACCTGATGTAATTGAAAAAAGATGAAAAGTAATGCGAAAGTTAGTTTATGCTTCATGGTGCAAATTTACGTTTACAAAGGTAGGCAACAGATTAACCAAATCAAAATAACTACATTTGTATATGCGATTTTTTATCGGACTCATTTTAGGAAGCACGCTGTGGATGACAGCATGCAAAGAAGCACCCCAATCAGGCGACGACAAAGACCTCAACCCTGCATCACTTGATAGTTTAATAAAAGTTTATCCAGACAGTGTTTCTCTACGTTTGAAGCGTGGCAATAAACTGATGGAAGAATACAAATTTGAAGAAGCTTTAGCAGATGCTGCAAGAGCCTTTCGTTTGGATAGTAATCGCATTGAATGTAGAATTTTGTATGCAGAAGCTTTGATAAACAAAATCAATCGAACTGGAAACGATTTGTTTAGAGCCCAATCCATATATCAATTAGCGGTAAAAAAGCATCCTAAAAATTTAGAAGCTTTGGTTGGTTTGGCGAATACCTATTCTATGCTGGAAGACTATGAAACGTCATTTAAGTATATCAACAAAGCACTTCGAATCAATCCAAAATATCGTGATGCCTACGTTTTGAAAGGAACGAATTATCGAAACATGGGGAATTTCAAATTGGCTGTTTCTTCGTATGAAACGGCTGTTCAACAAGACCCAGAATTTGTGGGTGGTTATTTAATGTTGGGTTCTTTGTATCAATGGAAAAACGACCCCATTTGTATTGAGAAATATACAACCGCTTACCAATTAGAACCTAAAAATCCAGATGTGATTTATGCGCTTGCCTACGCTAAACAAGTATTCGGAAAAGAAGACGCAGCCATGGTTTTATACCGAAAAATGGCTAAATTAGACTCGGCTTATTACGATGCGTGGTTTCAAATGGGATATATACATCAGTTTAGTAAAAATAATTTGGATTCAGCGATGTATTACTACGATAAAGTACTCGAAATTGAACCAAAACATATACAGTCGCTTCATAACATGGGTTTGATTTATGAAGATAAAAACGATATTACAAATGCTTTGTTTTCCTACGCCAAAGTGTTAAAAGTGGACCCTGAATTTGAATTAACAAAAGAAAGAGTCGAATTTTTAAAGAAAAAGCGTTGAGAAAAATAGACAAAGTTGCGGGCATTTTAGGTGATGTAGGTATTCCTTTAATGGGAATGTTGTGGTGGGGATGGTCATTCTACTTTATTTTATTGTATTTAATTGCCGATTTATTAGTTCGACAAATTTTCATCAATGAACGCCTGAAATTAACGATGCTCGATGATCAGGAAAAGCGACAATTCTTTCAGAAAAATCTAGTGCTACTAATTGCTGAATTAGTAATCGTACATGTTTTAGTTAGCTTGTTAAATCCTTCAATTGATTTCGCTGAAGAAGCTTGGCGTTTTTGGGCATACAAAGACATGGGCATACAGCAAGGACCGCTATTAATTCCTGCTGTATTTTTGATGGAATACTTGCGCATTCGCAATGAGAAAAAACTAGGATTTACAGGTCCTTTTCAAATACAAACCATACGTGAGCAAAATAAAATGAGTATCTATCGTCTCTTATTTTATGCAGCTGGTATCGTATTAGTTTTTGTGGCACACCTGAAAGAAACCTATGTCATTTATGGATTTCTAGCTTACCTTACAATTGTCAACTTTATTCCAGTAAAAGATTCAGGGAAGACTAACGCTTAAGCGCATCTTCCACCCATCCTCTACCCCAATTTTCAACTTCTTCAGCTGACCATAATTCAGGGTAAAAAATGCGTTTTTGGAAACGTGGAGGTAAGTACTTTTGCCAATTGGTTCCTCCTGTTGCTGCAACATCAGCCGTATCACGCGCTAGATAGCGAACAGCAGACTTATAATGTGCCAAAGGCCAATTTACATTTACATTAGTATCGTTGGTGCGTAGTGCTTCGCGGATATCTGAGCGTTTTTGATCTTCATCCGAAAGACGCAAGAAACTTTGCCATAAATTCTTTGTTCTACACTTTTCACCCAAAGAAATAAAGGCATCGCGGTAACGTTCTTCGAACTGTATGAGCGTTAGTGTTTTTTTACCAGTAGCCACTTCAGTTGCACCTTCTTTCCAGTAAATATGCTCAAACATAGCTTCGATAGCATCTCCTTTTTGGAAACCATCTCGCTTGGTTTTATCCACTAGGTTTACAAAGTCGGTACTGTAAATTTCAATTTCACGGTATTGCGCAGATTGAAAACCACTAGCCGGCAACAAAGACATACGGAATTTCAAAAATTGATCACGATCCATTCCATCAATCATGATTTCAAAACTTTTGATGAGTGCTTCAAAATAACGGTTGATTCTTGTCACGCGGTTTAAAAAGAAATCTCCTTTTAAGTCAGTAGTTTCTCCAATTTGCTCAAACTCTCTCAAAGAAAGTTTAAAATACAACTCCGTGATTTGGTGGTACATAATAAAAACCACCTCGTCAGGAAATTTGGTTTTCGGTTTTTGTAAACTCAATAAGGTGTCTAGCTCAATGTAATCCCAATAGGTAGTTACATCGGCATAAAGCAATCCGTCTAGGTACGATAATAAGTCTTGTCCAAGTGCTCCGTACTTTTCATTGAGTAGTTCTAATCGTTGTTTGATTTCAGGTGTAATTTCCATAAGATTGAATTTAACGGATGATTCCGATTCGAAGATAAGGAAATTGATGTTTTCTCACATCATAAACACAAGCGTATTTTCAAAAACAGAGGACTACGGCTGAATCAAATCGTCTTAAAAAGTTAGCGTTCGAAGATATTAAGCTTCTACTTTCGTATCAATTTCAATGCTTCCACTCAAAATTTTGTGAACAGGACAAGCGTTCGCAATGGAAAGTAAACGATCCTTTTGTGCACCTTCTAATTCATTTTGAAATGAAATCAAACGTGAAAAGGAAGTTTTTCCGGCAGCAGTGTCGCGCACCAATTTTACAGAAACCGCAATTTCACCCGTTTCCCAACCTTTACGATCCGCATACATACGCAAGGTAATGGAGGTGCACGAAGCCAAAGCGCCCGCAAGCATTTCAGTTGGTTTCATGCCTAAATCTTGTCCGTTTTCATCAAACGGTTCATCTGCTACATAGGAATGTGAACGTGCTTCAATTGTCGTTTTGTATTTTTCAATTCCAGTTGTTGCTTTTGCTAGTATTTCGCTCATAATTTGAATTTTTAGCGAAGTTACGAGGTTCGGTTGGATTGATATGTAACCTGAGTTAATGAAGGTTCGAAATGCAAGGTCCGTTGATTTCGCGGTTTTAATTTCTTACAGGAGGAAATTTTGAAAGAGAAAAAGTTTTGCTTGAAATTTCGGAAGTGCGAAAGTTCTATGTTAATATTGCCAAAGCAAAACTGCGTTTTTCGATTGCTTCAATAATTCATCAACTAGTTTGAAATTTTGAATTGACAACGTGGGACATCCCCAACCTTCGGGAGTTCCAGCTGGATAAACATTTTTGTCTGGAATTTCTTCCCACGAGTGAAATACAATGGTCCGTTTCAGTGCATTACTGTTAGATTTTTCTAATCCGTGAAGCACGTATTTTACATTCATTCCCCAATTGCTATATGCTCTTTCACCAATTCTATATTTCCCTAATGAACTGCAATGGCTTCCGTCTTCATTACTGAAAATCGGTTGTGACTTAGAATAGTCACCGCTCCATGGCATTTCGCCACACCCATGACTGACTGGGAACGAATAAATGATTTGATTTTTATCAAAATCCCAAACAAAAAATCGCTCTAATCCTGAATGAGCATGCATATCAGCGAGTAAACAAAAATGCGTGTTGAATTTATTTTCCTTGCAAAACAGAAGAGCTTCATTTGCTTTTTTCCGTAGCAAAACAGTATCTATATGTGGCATTGTATCTTTCGGGTGAACCATTGGAACATGTATTTCTCCTGCAATAGAATAGCTATGATTTTCTTGACAAGCCAATATGAAAAATAGGCTGTTTGCAAGTAGAAAACTTAAAAAAGTACAATACTTATTCCATGTCATCATCTGCTAATCTAAAAAAATCCTGTGCAATTCCATCTGCACGTAATTTACCTGAAACGGTCAATACGAAATTGGTTTCACTTTCCAGCATTTCTCCATTCGTTATCAGGTGTGATATCAGTTGCTTTTCGAAAGAATAGAACCCACCTAACGTTTCAATCTGACTTTTGGAAACGCCCCATTTTGTGCGCAAACCCGTTAAAAACAATTCGTTCCAGCGGTCGTTGAGACTGAGTAATTCGGATTCAAACCAAGTGTCATTTTTTCCAACATTTTTGTAGTAAAGCGTATTATTAGCCACATTCCATCGTCTGCTTGACCCATCAAATGAATGCGCAGAAGGACCTATTCCGATATAAGGCGTTCCTTTCCAATACGAAGAATTGTGCTTCGAATAGGCTTGATTTTTAGCAAAATTGGAAATCTCATATTGTTCGAAGCCGTTTGCTGCTAGAAAATCCTGCATGAACTCAAATTGAACGCTTTGACTTTCATCGTCAGGCGTAAGAATCTTTCCTTTACTGACTTGATGGTGCAAAGCTGTTTTGGGTTCAACCGTTAAACAATAAGCAGAAATATGATTGATTTCCAAGTCGATCACTTGTTGCAAATGGGCTTTCCATTCCTCCAAGCTCAATTGAGGTAAACCATAAATCAAGTCAACTGTAATATTAGAAAAACCTTGTTTTTTAGCGCGCATTACGGCATCAATACTCTGATTGGGGTGGTGTCCACGATTCATCCAACGAATATCGTTTTCACGAAAAGATTGTATGCCAATGCTCAAACGATTGATTCCATTTTTTTTCCATTGACGCAAATTTTCGTCCGATATGTCTTCTGGATTTGCTTCGAGTGTCACCTCAACATCTTTGGCAACCGTAAAGTGGTCTTGAATGGTCTGCATGAGCCCGAAAAGTTCCTCTTCGTTCAGTAAACTCGGTGTGCCACCACCCAAATAAATGGTTTGAATTTCATCGGTAATCTCATCTTTCCGCAACTGAATTTCTAGGTTCATTGCAGCAATGAGTTCCTTTCGGTAGCTCTCATATCGAGTTGAAAAATGAAAATCACAATACGTGCACCTTTGTTTGCAAAAAGGCACATGCAAGTAGATTCCTGACATGTTTACTCAACAACTATTTTGCGAATCAATTGACCGCCATTGCTTTCAACACGTACAAAATAAGTTCCAGCACTAAGGTTGCTAACGTTCAAACTTGTTTGTGAACCTGAATGAATGGTTTGTAACTGTTTGCCTGTAATATCCATTAATTGAACCTTCATTTCGCTCAAAGAGGATGTGATTTGAATCACCGTTTTCGCTGGATTTGGGTAAATTAAAACAGCATTTTCATCCAAAGTTGTTAAGCCCACTTCTGTCACACAGAAATTTAATACTGATTGTGTTCCGAAATTAGCATCTGCGGTTGCAATACCTGCCAATGAACTTCCTGCATATTGAATATCAACACTTCCGTCAGATGCACAAAACGTACCTCCTTCTAAACCATCTCCGTAGGCATCATGAATTGTGTACGTATAACATCCATACGGTAAACACCAATTTTCAACAACTAGACCTTCCGTATTATCGGAGTAACCTAAATTGCTGTACAAAACACTTTGTGAAGCATCCGCTAATTCCCAAGAAGTTTCAGATCCATAACAGTCCAAAGTCAAGTTTAAGCTAACCGTTTGACCGCCAACAACCACATTGAAACTCGATGAAACGCCATTGTTATTATTGTTTTCGTCTGTTGAAGTATTAGGATTAACAACTGTTGCAGAAAAAGTATGACTTCCAGATGATAGTGTTGCGGTTGGAAGTGAAACAGATGTCGTTTGCCATTGTGGTAAAGTACCTGTCCAATTGTAGGTTAAATTGGTTGCACCATCAAATCCATATTGGATGGTTGCAGAAGTAAGTGCATTCATTCCAGCATTTGATAAAACAACAACCGGTGAAATTTGATCGCCACAAAAAGTACCAGAAACACCTTGTGGAGATGAAAGTCCAGCATCCACAAACACAGGATTAGTTACCGCAGGATCATAGCCATCAATAAACACAGCACCCGTATTATTTGGGTCCAACCAAAATTTTAATTGCGTTGCGTTTGTACTTCCTGGTTGATTCCACGAATAACTTACTTTTCCGTATTGATCGGATAAATCATTACCGCCACATGCACTGTTTCCTCCGTGTAATTGCCCTACAATGCGGTGATTTTGGTCAAACAAAGGTGAACCAGACGAACCACCTTCTGTTACTCCAGAATCCCATTGCGTGACACCCCAGTGACTATCCGAAGGGCAGGTTCCAAATGTCGTGGAAATCAAAGTGTTGTTTTCAAACGAAATCTTTTTAATATCACCCGATGGATGGTGAATCCCGCAAGCGGAAGTTGGAGCATTTCCCGAATTATCCCAACCTGCGAAGTAAGGCTGAAAACTTTGAGGAACCGAATTATTTTCCAAACCACCTGTAATTTCAACTAAACAAAAATCGGAAGGTGTATTTCTTGCACGCAAAACGCCACCACTCAATGATTGAAAACTTGGTTCGTTAGCAGGGTTATTGCAATCAGGAGCCTGCCAGTTGAAACGAAAAATCCATCCTGCTGGGTCACTGTAACAATGATTTGCTGTCAAGACGTAAGGTTTTCCATCATTGGCAACATTGTTAATTAAAGAGCCTGAGCAAAATCCACTACTGCCTGAAACGAGCATTACTACGCTATTTCGTTGATTTGTCCAATTAGCACCTTCTGTACAATTGACATTGCGATTACAATTACCTGAACCCCCAAACACTTTTTCTGAGAACTCTGCCGCCGTGCGATAACCATGAGTTACCGTTGAAATTTGAACAGCACCAACTTTATTGTTTTTAGGAACATAATATTCAACAATAGCAGTGTTTCCAGGAACTAATTCGCTTCCTAACTTTCCTTCATACAAATGTTCTGCTGTAAATTTTCCAAGAATAAAATTCTTTTGCGGATTGAACACATATAGCTCATTTCCTTCAGGAATATCCGTTTCAGAAAAAGTCAAGTTAACTGTAAATGCATTTTCACAAGTGACAGCCAATTGCCAAATCCTGTCACCGTTTGGTAAATTGAACCAAGTTCCCGAATTGTTGAGCTGCAACTGCGTGTAATTATTAAATCCAAAGCGCCATGGAGCAATTCCTCGCCCATCCACTTCCGCATCTTCTGCACGCAAAGCTTCAATGTCAGGTTGCGCAAAAACGCGGTGATCAATTGACTTATATTCTCGGAATGCTTTAAAACCTTTCGGCGTTCCTCCGCCACCTTGTAATTGAGCAAAAAGGGAAAATGAAAGGACTGAAAATAAAGCTAGAACTATCTTTTTCATACGATTTAGTTGTTGGAAACACGTTTAATACTACAACCTTTTGGAGGTGTACTTGCTGTTTTAATTTTGTGATTTTCAGACTGCGCTTGCATTGCATTCAATAAATAAGGTTCGTCTTTTTCACGTTTATTATCCCAAATATTATCAATTGAACCCATATAAACCAACTTCATTTCACTGTTAAAGTAATAAACATGTGGCGTTGTTTTTGCACCAAAAGCATTTGCCAATTGCGACTTTTCATCCATTAAATAAGGAGCTAGGTAGTTTTGTTCTTTTGCATGTTTGATCATTTCATCAAATGAATCAGCACCTGTTCTTTTACCCTCGTTAGCGTTAACAATAACAAAGCCGATGTTCTTTTTGGCTGCTGCTTCAAACAAAGCATTATACTGACGTTCCCATCCTGGAAAATCGGGCGTTCCAACAACAAATGGACATGTATTGCAACTAAAAACAACGATTAAACCGTTTTCTTTTTTGGCTTCCGTTAAACTTATTTCACCACCTTGTGTGTTCTTCATTTTAACATCCACAAGAGGAGCTTGTTGTTTGATTTTCAATTGTCCAAATAGGAAAGTTTGACTTATCAATAGCAAACCAAATAACAAAATTGATTTCATTTCAAATAGGTTTTTTACGAGGTGAAAGTTACAACATTTCGGCATACAAGTAATTACACCTCTTGTTAAATTCTCATTTTGAATAAACGGAGATACGTTCTTGCATTGGTGTTTTGAAGCATTAAAAATTACGGCTAAGTTGCTTCTGAACGAAAATACAAGCGGTCAAATGCGTATATTTGTGCCACTTTTATCACTATGCAGAAAAATCGTTTTGTTGTCGGAATTTGTGGAGGAAGCGGCTCCGGAAAAACTACTTTGTTGAGACGCCTTTCAGAAACTTTTGAAGGCATTTTTCCTTCTGTGTTCTCGATGGACAATTACTATTTCCCGATTGACATGCAGCAAAAGGACAAAAATGGAATTGTAAATTTTGATCTTCCAACCGCATTAGACGAACAACGATTAACGCGCGATTTACACGCCTTAGTAAGTGGTGAACCGATAGAAGTAAAGGAATATTTTTTCAATGCACCACCGGACAAAAACGTTCTCATCACCATTCACCCAAGTGAAATAATAATTGTTGAAGGTTTGTTTTTATTTCATTATCAAGGTGTTAAAGACGTTCTTGATTACAGTGTTTTTGTGGATGTTGATCATGGTATTCAACTAGACCGTCGTATTTACCGCGACCAAGAAACAAGAGGTTACAAACGATCCGACATTCTTTACCAATGGGAAAATCATGTGTTGCCTTGTTATGAGCAATTCATTGAACCCTATAAACCTACAGCGGATTTCATTTTCAGAAATGACCAACGTGCAGATGAAGATTTTGAGCGTCTGAAAACCAAACTGCTTGAGCTTTCTCCCTTTTGATTCATTTCATGAACGGGTGGCAACATTTCGTTTCCAAATTTAAGTTTCTCTTTGCAGGAATATTTCTGCTATTGTTAGGATTTTTTTACTTTGAAGGACAGCAAACGCCATCTTTTGACAGCAAGGAATTCCAACAGGCATTCACCAAGAAAGAAAAAGAACTTCAGCAAGATTTAATACTCGTTTCAGGTGGAAAAAGTAATTTCTCCGTTTTAAAAAAGGCGAAGAATTTTGTTTTTGTCTACGAAGATGAAAAACTAATTGCTTGGAATACGAATCAGCTACCGATTGATAATTTTGCCGCTATACAATTTCCCGTAAACGGCATTGTTCATCTTCAAAATGGGTGGTATTACAGCCAAACACTTCGAAAAAACCACTTGCTTTTTTGTGCAGCATTTTTAGTCAAGCAAGAATATGGCTTTAAAAATGAATTTATTGATGCCTACACCAATCCTGTATTGTCACCGACCTTGATCGATTTGGAAATGGACTCAAGAAAAGGAGAAGCCATCCAAAACACAGCTGGAAAAACCTTATTTTATGTTCGCTCTGTTAGCAATGAAAATACGGAAACAGCAAGTGCTCCCTTGTTATTTTGCCTACTTGGCGGCATCTTTTTTATTGCCTATTTTGTTTTTATTCGTTTGAAACGCAAAAACCTTCCGTTGTTGTTTTTTATTAGCCTTTTGGTGCTATTTCGCTATTTGGGATATTATGCAAATTGGAAAGGTCTGTTTGGGAATGTTGATTTTCTTTCAGCTCAACTCTTTGCCTATAATAAATGGGTTTCGCATCTGTTGGATTTCGGCATAAACAGCTTGATTTTCATTTTCGTATTGCTCTTTTTTGTTTACCTAAAACCAAAATTTAAAACGCTTAACATTACTGTTGGGAGTATCTTAATTTGGCTTTCTTGGGTTGGCTTTATCCAATGGGCGCAACTCCTTTTATTCAATTCAAGCATTCCTTTACAACCTGAAAATATATTTTCCCTTACAGCGTATTCATGGTTAGTATTGCTGTTATTTGGTGGACTTTTTCGAGCGTATTACCTGTTATTGCGTTCTTTAGAAAATCGCATACAAAAAGTAAAAAAGGGTTTAGGAATCTTTTTTGGCACAAGTGTTCTAGCCATCATTGGAATCGTTTACTTTCACGGAAGTTATTTTTACATCTTACCGCTCGTGTTTTTTCCTTTGGTTCATTGGAGTAAACAAAAATTGAATCAATGGCATTTACCGCTTATCATCGCAGGTTTTTCAGCTGTATTTGTGTTACTTATTCACTTTCAAAACAAAGAAAAAGACAGGGAAACCAGAGCATTATATGCACGCCAATTAATTGTTGAACAAGACATTAATCTCGAGTTGGATTTTGCTGCCATCAAACAAAAATTAGCAGCGGAACCTTTATTTCTTCTTGCTTCCGAAGGCAAACTAGGGCAATTGTCGCTTTCTGATTTTGGAGATATTTTAGAAAAACGATACTTCAAGGGAATTTGGGAAGCGTACGATATTGAGTTCAATTTATATGACACAAGTGGAACTTCCATCTTGAATCCACAATCGAGAAAACTGTCCTATTTTGAACAAATTAATGCTTCAAAAGGTGAAAATTCTCAAGTAGACACTTGCTTGCATTTCGTACGGAATGTGGTTTCTGGTTATAGTTATTTTATTTTTCTTCCGCTTGAGCAAAAAAGTCAAAAATTACTTTTATTCATTGGTTTAAAATCGAAACGAATACCGGAAGAAATTGGATTTCCTCGTTTATTATTGTCCGAAAAAGCAAAGGTTCTCAATTCGTTAGAAAACTATTCGATAGCAAAATACACTTCAGGAAAACTGACCAATAGTTATGGTGATTTCAATTATCCCTTGCATCTAAATTGGCTTCCTAAAAGTGAAAAAGAAGAACAATTTATCGATTACAAAGACTATCAACACATTGCATACATACGAAACGCAACCGTTGTCATCCTATCTGTCAAAAACACATCATGGTTGGAATTCACTTCAGGCTTTGCCTACATTTTTGCTTTATGGGGATTCTCAACTTTGTTCATGCAACTCTTGAAAGGCTTCAATCCGTTTGGCTTATCGGCCTTTAGTTTTGCTTATCGTATCCAATTGGTTTTGGTATCATTAGTGGTCATTGCGCTTGTGCTCTTTGGTATTGGTAGCGGTTTATATCTCCGCAAGCAATATGAAAACTTCACGAATGATAACATCCACGAAAAACTCCATGCTGTGGAAGAGGACATTCACGATTTAACAGCCACTTCGAATTACATTTCCACTGTGAAAAATGGTGATGAATTGGAAAATCGTTTAAAGCGTTTAGCCACTGTTTTTAAGACCGATTTGAATGTTTACACACGTGAAGGTATTTTAGTGGCAACTTCTCGTCCAAAATTGTTTAATCTTGGATTACTAAGCGAGCAAATGAACCCGGAAGCTTATATTTCATTACATGCTGCGGGTAAGAGTTTTTATTCTCATGATGAAAAAATCGGTAAGCTCAGTTATATTTCGTCCTACATTCCCATTGCAAATGATGGTGGAAAAGTGGTGGGTTATGTGAATTTGCAGTATTTCGGTAAACAAAAAGAATTCGAAGGACAAATTCAGCAATTTATTACAGCCATTATCAATGTGTTCATGCTATTTCTAGCGATTTCAATCGTAGTTGCACTCTTTGTTTCCAATTGGTTAACCACGTCGTTGCGTACACTCAAACAACATTTAAGTGGACTTCGATTTGGAGAGGCTAATGCAAAAATCCCCTATTCTGGAAACGACGAAATTGGCTTGATTATTAAAGCATATAACGAAAAACTAGACGAATTAGAGAAAGCTGCTAGGCAATTGGCGCTGAATGAACGAGAAAGTGCTTGGAGAGAGATGGCGAAACAAGTGGCGCATGAAATTAAAAACCCATTGACGCCCATGAAATTGGGAATTCAACATTTACTTCGCTCCTATGATCCGAGTGATGAAAACGCACAATTACGATTCAAAAAAGTGATGCAATCCATGATTGAACAAATTGATGGTTTGACACGAATTGCCAATGAATTTTCGAATTTTGCCAGACTTCCTGAGCCCCAAAAATCAGAAGGGAATTTGGTAGAGGTCATTCGTTCAGCTGTTGACATATTTGAGAATGAAGCTTCAACAACAATTGTACTTGAAGAAAAAACAGACTCGATTTTCTTATCTTTTGACAAGGATCAATGGCTGCAAGTATTTAATAATTTACTCAAAAATGCTGTTCAAGCTACGAATGGAATTAATGCTGCGAAAATAACGGTCAAAATTGAAAAAAATCAAACAGAAGATGTTGGGATTATAAGCATTAGTGATAACGGATGTGGTATTCCAGATGAAGAAAAGGAAAAGCTGTTTACACCTTATTTCACAACAAAATCTTCGGGAAGTGGCATTGGCTTATCACTTGTACGACAAATCATTGAGCTGCATCAAAGTGAAATAACGTTTGAATCTGAAGTTGGAAAAGGAACAACTTTTGTGATAAAAATCCCCATCAACAATTAAGATTCAATCACTACTTCCAAGCTTTCGATGGAAGTTATTTCATTGGTAAATGCACTTTTTGAAACAGGAACATTTGCCTCTAATTTACAAGTTGTATCAAACACTTGATTGTTCGTTGCAATAGCATATTTTTTAATCAGTTTCATCACCTGAGGCATGCAATCATAAGGAAATGTAAGTTGCAGTATTGCTTGGTCTTCCTTTTCAATAATTAAAGCATTTTCAATTGCCTCTTTAGCGGCAGTTCGATACGCATGAATTAAACCGCCAACTCCTAAGTTCGTTCCACCATAATATCGAACGATTGCTATCAACACATTTGTCAAATCATACGATACAATTTGCCCAAGGATAGGTGGTCCAGCAGAATTGGAAGGTTCGCCATCATCACTTGAGCGAAACAATTTTTTATCACTTCCCAAGCGAAAAGCAGAGCAAACATGAACTGCAAGATGATGTTCTTTTCGTAAACGATTAATATGAACTTTAACTTCTTCCTCACGCGTGCAAGGAATGGCAAAGGCAAAAAACTTTGAACCTTTTTCTTTATAAAAGCCCTCTGACGTGTTTTCTATGGTTTTATAAAAACTCATGTGCAAATATAGGAAACAAAAAAAAGCACCCATTGCTGAGTGCTTTTCTATATGAATATTAAACTTCTATTTGATACTGTGTTTCAACACTTTTGTTGTTGATGTACCATTACTAATGCTGATGTAATACATACCCGGTGATACGTTTTCATCGATTGTAAATAAATTGACTCCATCTACTACATCAACTACTTTCGTTGCAACCACCGTTCCTTTTGTATCGATCATTTTCAGTGTTGATGTGCCAACTAACGATTTGTTGCTAACCAATACATTAAATGCATTTCCAGATGGATTTGGATATGTCTTGATGAAGTCTGTTGTATTTCCACATCCTATTAAGATTGGGTCATACATTTTCTCATCATTGTTTACATCCACTTGACGCAATCTATAGTACATCATCTCAGCTCCTTTAGCATTTACGTCTGTAAACTCATACGTCAATTTTTGTAAGCTATATCCAGCTGCAGGTTTAGTAGTTGCAACTTTCCAGTTTTCTCCATCTCTTGAAGCTTGTACTTCAAAGTATGCACTGTTGTTTTCTGAAGCTGTTGACCAAGTAATTTTGTTACCCTCTTCAGTACATTCACCTGTGAAACTTAACAATTCTACAGGTAACGGATTTGAATTATCTCCACCACCATTGAACCAAGAGAATCCAGTAACATTTACACTTGTGACAACATAATCTGAACCAGCAGCTAATGTTTCAATTGTATTATATGTTCCAGCTAAAGACCAACTATTGTGTGATCCATCAGGATTTCCTTTAGCTCTAATCAAACGAACACGTGGAGGATTTGCTAAAATACCACCATTTTGAACACTAGTTGGACTATTTATACGTAGTTTCAAAGTATAAGCTACATCATCCAACGAACCATAAGGTGTTCCTGATGCACTATAAGGAGTGATGTCCCAATAACCTTCTTGGTCAGTATTTTGAATATAATAATTTCTACCTCCTTCACTATAGGTTAATGGAACAGTGGCATAACTGTCACTTTGCATACCATCTACAAATTTAGCTATGATATAACCACCTGAACTTGGAGCACTTGTAAAGTTAACTTGTGCATATCTATTTAAACCAGATTTACCAACTGGGAAAACACCACTAGCTAATGAAGAGTTAGTACTTGCTCCAAACCAACGTTTCATTGGACCAACAACAGTTCCAGTTGTCCAATTGACAACGCCTGGATTACTTACGCCAGTTCCAATTGTCAACATTTTTGTATCATCCGTAACAAGATCTCCAGCATTTAGAGTCAATGCGTCTTTTACCCTAACCTCTTCAGATAAAATTAATGAACCATTACTTAATTTCAACTCACTAACATCACCTGTAAAGAACCCGGTTGGCAATGTAGTTGCTCCCGTCATATTAAAATGAACTTTACCAGCAGAAGCATCAATTGAGCCTGAAGTATGGTTAAATGTACCAGATAATTTGAGTTCACTTGTGCCAATGTCCAAAGAACCATCAGTCATTGTGAAATCGTTAAGAATCTCAATATCACCGTTAACTGTTACTCCACTAGCTCTGTCAATTTCAAGATTATTAATTTGGTTTGATAGTAAAGCAGTAGCATCTAATGTAGCTGCTTTGAAAATTAAACCACCTGATCCTGTTACTAACCATCCGTTTGTTTTAGACATTGATCCATCTGTATCAATAGTAAGAAAATGACTATCAATATCTAAACTTCCTTCGTCTAACGTTAACGCTCCCGTAATAGTAAAATCATTGGTAAGTTTTGCACCTCCAGTTCCTGATAAAGTAAGGTTATTTACATTTCCATTAAAGAATGAAGAAGGGAATGTCAATAAGCCTCCATTATTTGCTAGATTCAATGTTCCTGAACTTACGTCTAATATACCGCCATTAGAAAGTGATGGGCTATTTGTACCACTTCCAGCAATTGTAAGTGTATAGGTTTGAGCATCTAACATAGTTCCATCTAAAGTTAACTTGTTACTTACTGTAGTATTATCCATTAGCACTTTTGTTGTAGAGCCTGCAGATTTTAAATTGTAATAATTCAAAGGTAGAATGTCTTGAGCATCGCTACTGTTATAGAAAACAGTTCCATTAGCACCACTGTAACTTCCATCCAAAATAAATGGAGTTCCGCTTCCTGTTAGTTCAATTGTATTAGAGCCTCCGTTTAATGTCTTAGAACTTTCAACGTACAATATTCCATTTATAGTAACATCGTTATTCACTACAGTACTACCAGATGTTCCTAGAATTAATAAATCATTAAAAATTAGAGGAGATGTTCCTTCTATTGTTTGAGTTGAAGATCCCAGCATTGAAACTGTAGGAACATTAGAAATAGATGAATTATTTTCAAGATTTCCTTCAATGTTTAGATTGTAACTATTCATGTCAAGTGAAGTACTAACAAGTAAATTTCCAATAACGGATAAATCTTCAGCGGCTGTAGCAGTTCCACTTGCTTGACTTATCGTTAAATTACTAAATCCAGTAATAACACCATTTGGATTGTGAATTGCTTGATCAGAACCAGTAAATATTATTGTATTTTGATTTGCAGTAGCATCCAATGTTCCATTTACTGTTAATGTTCCACTAATAGAATCGTTGGCGTCAGCTTGTATTGTAAGTTTTTTGCCTGTGTTTACTGTCAAATTATAGAACTCAGTGTTTCCAGCCAATGTAGCATCAGAATTGTTAAAAATAATAGTACTTGTTCCAGCATTAAAAGTTCCTTCATTCACCCAAGTACCACTTCCTCCGTTTATTGCTGGTCCTCCATTTAATGTTAAAGTTGCAGAACCTCCATTCACTATAGCACCTGATTTGATATACATAGTACCAGCTTGAGGAGTACCTGTAATTGTCAATTGATTATTATATATTGTTGGATCCACAACCACTTTTGTAATGCTTGAAGGAACAGCTCCTGATGACCAATTGATACTTGTTGACCAATCTGTTCCTGAAGTTCCACCAGCTGCACCTAACCATAGGGTATCTGTACTTACTTTATTAGATAACATCCAGTATTTTGTAAACGAAGCATCACCTTCTTGAGCCAAATAGAACAAACCATGATTTGATAATTCAACCCAATTTTCTGATGTATTTATATTCGTTTTGCCATGTTCATGTGGCGTCATTCCTGCATAAGGCAAATGGTGATCCCATGTTACCAAGTTTGACTCAGTGTTGCCATTCAACTCGCTGTCATCATAAGGAAATCTAACAGTGAATCGAACGTCATTTGATCCACCTGTTCGTAAAATCTGATGCATACGTTTAACAGCTTTTCCTCCTATTAATGGATTGCTTGTATTATCAGAATCATCATCTTTATCGACATGTAATCCTTCAGCACCTTTAGTTGCAACAACTGTAATTTGAGAAGGCATTGTACCACCATTTTGATTAAACGTTAAGCGCATGTTTGGATTTCCAAAAGCATACGTATTTCCATCACTAAATGATGTTCTTCTAATTTTACCTGTTACATCACCTGCTCCAGTTAAAGTTGCGCTTGAACCTAGGGTCAAAACTACTGAATTTAAATCATTGTAGCTATCTGTGCTATTATTTGAATGCACATTTGCGTAACTTCCATACGATTGAACTAAATCAAGCAAACCATTTGTAGCGTCAGGATTTGTGTTATTTAAATTCAAAATTCCATTAATTGTGAAGTCGCTTGATGCCAATACACGCGCGTTGTTTAAAGTCATGTTATTAACCGCAGTACTAAATACACTTGCAGGCAATGTTAATAATGAACTATTACCAAAAGCTAAAGTTGCACTTGCGTTACTAGCATCAATTGAGCCGCTTGTACGTGTAATGTTTGTTCCATTATATGTAAGTGTATTTGCGCCAACAGTAAGCGTACCTGCTATCAAATTTAAATTATTTGAAACAGTCGTTGCTGCACTTAGATTTTTTAACCCTGATCCGTTAGTAGTTAAATTATAATAACTAAACCCAGGTAAAGTCTGATCTCCAGCTCTAGTAAATTGTATATCACTTGTGCCAATACTTACTGTTCCATTTGCTAAAGATCCGTATGCAAATGGTGAAGCCCCAGACATAGACAAGGTGTTTGCTCCCAAAACTAGTGTTGTACCATCATTTATTGTTAACGTATTTGTCACAGAAACATTTCCATTTAATGTTTTTATTCCACCTGTATTAAGGCCGTTTGTAAACAAATTATAATACGTTAATGCAGGTATTGTTTGATCTGAAGCACTTCTAAAATCAACAGTTGATGTGTTTTCATTCCATGTTCCATTGTTAACAATCGGTGTAGATGTAGAGTTAACAAGACGTAGGGTTTTATTTGATAAATCAAGCGTTGTACCAGATCCAACGGTAACTACTAGGTTAACAGTTGTTGTTCCAGAAAGAGTTTTTGTTCCGCTTCCACTTGTCTGTAAATTTGAATAAGTTGTTGCTAGAATTGTTTGACTTCCTGAACCTGCATAATCTACAATTGCACCTGCAGATGGTGTTGACCAAGTACCTCCTAAAGTTAATGCTCCGTAAATATTTAGTCGTGCATTACCATTATTCAATTGAAATGCATGTAATGATTCAGTAGTCATGTTATTAACACTAATTGTTACATTTCCAATTCTAGCCTCATTAGGCACACATGTACCACCACTAGCGTTATCAGTAGGTAAAATAACGTTTGCCGAGGAAGCATTTGGATAACTTGAAGGAAATGAATATGTCGAACCATTCCATTGTAACCAATTGGCAGTTAAATTCCAAACTGAACTTGATGCTCCTGTCCATACATAATCGTTAGCACTTAACGTTGTTGATACTGTTGGATTTGAAATTGTAATGGTTGTTGCAGAACTTGCATTACCCGAACAAGTTGCAGTTGAAGCTACAACGGTGTAGTTACCGCCGGAAGCAATTGCACCAGAAGTTTGTGTTTGTGAAGTTGATGCCGTAGGAGCAGATGTTCCTGACCATGTATATGTGTAATAAGTTGGTGTTGTATACGTTCCACTTACTGTTACACTAGAACCTGTTAAAGCTGTCCCATCACCATTAAATGGTAAATTATTTAATAAGCCACTTGTACTTACAGGTGTTTCTAAATACATGTTGTCAATAATATTTGTAGCTGTTCGGACTGTGTTCCAAACACGAATGTTATCAATTTCTCCACCATAGTAACCGTAAGCATAGCCAACAGAGCTACCAGGAAACGTTGGTTTAAGCGAACTTTGACCGATATCAACTAAATTACCATTAACGTATAAATAAGGAACATTAGAATTGTGAACAACTGCAACATGCGTCCAATTAGAACTTGAAATTGCAGCAGTATATGATAACGTTACAGGAAAATGACTGTCTCCATGTTGGATTACTTCAATTCCATTTGTACCAACTGAAACACCTATTCCGGCATTAGTCGCACCTCCGTGATTAGGAGTTATTGCAAAATTGTATTCCGTTGTAGGTGCAGCAAGATTTCCTGAAACTCCAGTATTTGTTTCTGAGTGTAAAACAACAGTTCTAGACGGCTTAACCCAAAATTCAATTGTGTGGTTATCTAAATCTGATGAATAAGTGTTTCCTGTAACATATTGTCCTGATGTATTATTTAAACTAATTGCTTGTCCACTAGGCGCCATATTGTTTGCTGTTAATCCAACAGAACTTCCAGCACAAACAGGAGAGTTGTTTGCAGCAGTTGCCGCTGGGATGGAATTAATTGTTACTGCAACAGCGTCAGACACAGTACATCCATTCATAGTTGCTGATAAGGTATAAGTTGTATTCGATGTTGGCGAAGCAGTTGGTGCTGCTACAGTAGATGAACTCAATGCTGTTGTCGGTGACCATGAATAAGTAACTGGTAATGTGTAACTTACAGTTACAATCAGTGTACTATTGTCAACTTGATTATATGTTGTGTTACATCCACTTCCTCCATAGGTTCTAAAAGCATGTAATTCAAAGTTAATCGTTCCTCCACCTGTTACACTGTTAGCTATAGAAAGACCTGTTCTACTATACGTTTGTGTTCCAGCGGCACTACCTGATCCTTGACTTATAGATGTCTCGGAAGTTCCACCTGAACTTGTACATTTTAAATAAGAATATTGCTCACTTTTCCATGCACTGTTCGCGCTTGAAGCAGTCATGCTATAAGCTACGTTGACTCCTGTGATAACCGCGCCACTTGGTATTGAAACAGAAACGGGTATAGGACATGACGAAGTGCTGCTTGTCGTAGGGGTAGAAGAGGAATATAATGTACTACCAGCTCCTGATGTATATGTTGTTGAAGCTGTAGATGAAATAGCTCCTCCACCAGTCCCGTTTAAAGTTGTACTTTGACCAGAACAAATTACTTTATCATATCCAGCACTCACACTAGTTGGTCCAAACCCTGTTCCACTTGCTGCAACATTTTTACTTGTTGCCCCAGTACTTGAACAAACTATATTTCCAGAATATGTAGTTACCGCAGTTGGCGAAAACTTAACGTAAACAGTTTCATCCACTATTCCGCCACTTTGGGTGACTGTTAAGGTAGATGTAAAGGGTCCGCTAGCGGATAAAGAATACGTGTATCCTGTTAATGATGCAATGCTAATATCGTTCGTTAAGTTTACACCTGATAATACAAAAGAATTGGTTGCTGTACTTGAAAGACAAACCGAACCAAAAGCAGTTAATGAACCGACAGCAATAGTTGGTGTTGATGTAATTGTTTGTGCTGGTGAGTAGAAAACAGTATTTCCGGAACATGTGTTTGAGAGTGTATTACAGGTGTTTGTTCCAGGATTATTTGAAAACCAGAAACAACCTTCTGTTACTAAATCAAATGCTAAGTAATACGTTCCATCAGACAAATTTGTACCATAAGTTGGTCCTGCTGTTGCATTTTTTGCATCAATAGATAAAGAGTATGTTGCTGTCGATCCTGGAGCTAATGTTCCTACAGAAGTTCTTGAATGATAATCACTCCATGGACTTCCTGATAAGGAACCTGTAGTAGAGTTCCATCTTACTCCAATATTATTTGTTATTGTTGGACTACCACCAGAGTTCCAAGTAGATGTACCTGTGTTTTTTATTGTGATATCTAAACTTCTTGTTTCTCCACCTGTCCACGTTAGAGGGCCTAAATCCGAAGAAACATATTTCCATCGATAACTTGGAATGGTTGTGGTGGTTGAATATGCTGTTCCACTGTATCCACATTTTGAAGGAGTACAAGAAATTGTTCCGTTAACTGACCCAACTGTTACCGAAACACTATTGGTTCCTTGTCCTGAATTGATTACCCATCCAGAAGGAAATGACCATGTATAGGTAACCCCACTAATATTGGTAACTGAATATGTTTCAGTAGCACCAACTTCAGGGTTAAGGGTTCCTGTAAAACCAGTTGGTGTAGCTGGTCCAGATGATACTGCCACTAGTGATAGTGTTGCATCCCATCCAGCTGGCGTTGTAGAACCATCTGAAGTAAACTTAAATGTTAAAGAACCATCTGTAGCTGAAGACGTAATTGCAGAAGGCAACGAAGTCCCATTGAACGGACTACCTGTAACTTGTGCGGCTGAAGTTGAATTACCGTTATAGACATATAAATAATCATATGTCGCTTCAGTATTAAAACTTGCAAATGTTACTTTAACATTATTACATGAGCTTGGATAAACTGTGTAGGTGTATGTTTCATTATTTGAATAGTTACCACCAGATCCACCACTGTCATAAAAATTAGTTGAACCTGATAAAGTAGTTGAACCATTTGACATTATAATACACGAACTTGTAGTTATTGCACCTGACACATTTGATGTTGCAGATGCACCACATCCACTAACTACACAGTAATAATATAATGTTCCTGCACTTGATGTTGATGGTGTGTATGAAGTTGAGCTTGTTCCTACTGCTGTCCCGCCACTAGTTGATGAGGTAGTATTTGAATACCATTGGTAAGTAAAAGCTGAACCATTAGCTGATGTCGCAGCTATTGTTAATGCAGTTGCTGTTACCCCTGAGCAATAGGTAGCTGCAGAAGAGGATGGTTGTGTGCTGATTGATGTATTAACTCCTGTACCACTTGCGGCGACATTTTGAGAGGTTGCTCCAGAACTTGAAACAACAATGTTTCCATTAAATGTTGTAGCTGAACTTGGGGTGAATTTTACATAAACAGGAGTACTAGCTAATGTTCCTGATGCAGTAATTGATAACGTTGAAGTATAAGTACCTCCTGAAGTTAAGCAATAAGAATATCCTGTTAAAGCAGCTATGCTAACATTGCCTGTTAAGTTTATACCTGAAACATTAAATGTTCCAGCAGCAGATGTGGTTGATACACATTGATTACCAAAAGCGGATAAAGAGCTAACTGTTAAAGTGGGTGATGGAGCAGAAGTTGTAAAGCTCCAAGTCGTGCAACCTGAAGGACTCATTCCATGAGCGCTTTTAGGTACAACTCTCCAATAATAGGTTGTTGAAGCACTTAAAGTTGGTGTGTATGATGTTCCTGATTGGTTAGAAGAAACTTTTGCACCTGCTAATTGATTATCAACATCAGACTGAGTGGTAGATAAATAAACATCATATGTTGAAGAATTCGATCCTGCGGTCCAACTTAAAGTTGTTAATTGCGAAACACCTGTTGCAGCTGTAGCTGGTGATGGGCTTGTTGGACAAGTCGCTGTTAATGGTGTCCATCTTAATATTCTGCCATTTGCAGGCATTGAACGAGTTCCATTTTGATTAGACCCCCAACTCACTGTGTTTGTATTTGCGGAACCTGCAGGCAAAGCTGCCCAATTTGCATTTGAACCAGAGTAGTTACTAAAATCAGATGTAGCACTTCCTGTTAAGCCAACATAAATAGCTTTCGTAGTTGTGTTACCTGTTGCACCTGTGTAGATTATATCAATGACATTTGTTGATTCATATAATTGAATTTGAAAAGAAACACGTCTAGTTGTAGCATTATAGACCAAATCGTAATTTGTATATTGAATATTACAAACTCGGTTTGGTGCACTACCCTGTGTTTGAACTCTGACATCTCCAGTAATTTTACCATCAGCATTAGCAGCAGATATAACATTTGTTTCAGATGAAATTGCTGTGTAAGTAGCAGCTGTAGGAGCTGTGCTACCTAATTTTATGAAACCATTGGAATTTGCAACAAATTGTGTATAAGTAGTTCCGTTATACACAAAAGAAAAACCAATATCAGTTGCTGATGAGTTTAAGTCATCTTGTGCAGATAAAATAGAAGTACCTGTGTGTGCAGTATATGTGCCAGAAGTGATACTTTTAGTGTAAGTACTTACTTGCCCCATACTTTTGTTCCAAAGTCCAGATGTCAAAACAATTGCAATTGCAAACAAGAGATGACTAAACGAACGAATTGAAAAAAGGTAGTTGTTTTTCATAGTTCTAAATATTAGATATTTACAGAATTTATAATTTAAGCGCGGAAATTTACGCAATCATTTTTTAATAAAAAAATAATTCGTGCATAAATTACTATTCGTTTTATATAAATGAATATTTCATCAACGAAATTTGGCTTTCATTAGTATTACGTTAAAAAAACCAAATTCTAACAAAAAATTAACAAAAATGTAAATTCACAAAATGGTATTACTTTCCGATACAAAAATGGGCGAATATATTCCCTAAAATGTCTTTATCGATTTCAATTTCGCCGGTGATGTTTCCTAAATGACGCATAGCTGCACGAATGTCCATTGCTATAAAATCGCCTGTAACGTTTTCTACCAAACCCCTTTTTGCTTGAATTAGGTTGTCTGCTGTGCGGTTTAATTGCTCCAAATGGCGGGTGTTTGAAACGATGGTTTCATTGGATAAATCGAAGTCTGCCGTAACGCTTTCCACTAGCTTTGATTTGAGTTCATCGATGCCAAGCCCTGATTTTGCGCTGATTGTGATCAGTTCAACTTCATCAACGATTGGATTCACCAATGAACTTGTGCGTAAATCGACTTTGTTTGCGAGTACAATGATTTTTTTATCAGGATATTGACTGGAAATTTGTTGCGCCCAACTTAACGCTTCTTCAGGTCGCATAGAAGCATGATTTTCATCCGTCTTTTCATGGTCTCCTGCATCACTCATCAAGAGCACGATTTGTGCTTGCTCAATTTTTTGTAATGAACGCTCAATTCCCAAAGACTCAATTACTTCCGATGTATCTCGAATGCCTGCGGTATCTATCAATCGAAATAAAATACCGTCAATATTGAGTGTTTCTTCAATAACATCTCTTGTTGTTCCCTGAATCGAGGAAACAATCGCTCTTTCTTCGCCGAGCAACTGATTTAACAAGGTGCTTTTTCCAGTATTAGGTGCCCCAACAATGGCAACAGGCACACCATTTTTTAATGCATTTCCCAAAGCAAAGGATTGCTCCAAGCGTTGCACTTTTGCCAAAACCTCATCCACTAAGAATCTCAGTTCGGAACGATCTGCAAACTCAACATCTTCCTCTGCAAAATCCAATTCCAACTCTATCAAGCTCGCAAAATGAATCAATTTGGAACGCAGGTCTTTTAACTCATGAGAGAAATTTCCTCGTAATTGACGCAAAGCTATTTGATGAGACTGACGCGATTGTGAAGCGATTAAATCCGCCACAGCTTCTGCTTGTGACAAATCCAACTTTCCATTCATAAAAGCGCGTTGAGTAAACTCACCTGGTTCTGCTAATCGACAACCTGCTTGTGTCAATAAGGCTAAAATTTGTTGAAGAATATACGATGAACCATGACAGGAAATTTCAACACTTTCCTCGCCTGTAAAACTTTTACCTTCTTTGAAAATGCTCACCAAAACCTCATCCACAATGGATTGATTGGTATCTCTAAATGTGCCAAAATGAATGGTATGCGATGCTTGATTCGCCAGCTTTTTACTGAAAAATTGTTCCGTTATTTCAATTGCTTTTGCACCTGAAATTCGAATAATTCCAATTGCACCCGAACCGTTCGGAGTAGCTAATGCACAAATCGTATCGCTCGAAAAAACCATCTGCAAAAGTACGTCAATTGCGACAAGAAAAGAAATAGCATTTACGTTTTTATCCCGTAATATGAAGCTGACTAAAGTTTTTCTCAACCACTAATTCGTACGTATTCTCCACTTTCGTTGCTGTAAATTCAGCTCGTTTGTCATCTACGTAAATGCTTTTCACTTCAAAAGGCAAATTATGTATCACCAACTTAAATTGTTGGTATTCCGCGTCAAAATCACCTTCTTTGTGTTGGTTGATAATCAAACTGTCAGGGCGACCCACCACTTCTAAAGTGCGTAACGAAAAACGTCCTTTTTTGTAGTCGTAACCATCGCCACCGTCTGCATAAATGCGCGATTTCGTTTTTTCTTCTGAGAAATATACGTCGATTTGTAATTCTTCAATTTTCTTTTCACCCACGTATTGTTGTACCGGATATTTCGGGATACATGCACCTTCACGTACAAAAATCGGAATGGTTTCCATCGTTGCATCTACCCAAACTTCTTCACCGCCAACAACGCGCTCTCCAGTCCACCAATTGATCCATGTTCCACGCGGAATATACATTCGGCGCCCATGCGTATTCGGCTCAAGAATCGGGCAAACTAAGATGTGATTACCAAAAATAAATTCGTCTGTTCGGAAATGCGTTTGCATATCTTCTTGATCATAGTAGAACAGCGGTTTTATCATCGGTGTACCATGTTGAATGTATTCCCAAAACATAGTATATAGATAAGGTAAAAGTTGGTAGCGCAACTCAATGAAATTACGCACGATGTCAGTCACATCTTTCCCAAAAGACCATGGCTCTTGCTCACCATGATGTCCTGAACTATGAACCCTACAAAACGG
>CAZHPL010000003.1:11267-18937 GCA_964534495.1 uncultured Lishizhenia sp. | reverse complement strand
TAATTGAATCCAGCGTGTGAAAAGTTCTGCGGTGGGTTGTTCAGCAAAACCTCCGATATCTGTTCCCGTAAAACCTGCGCCACTGATGTTCATACGCTGCACTTGAATATTTGCAACCCATAAATGTTCCCATGAAGCCACATTGTCGCCCGTCCAAGAGGAAGTATAACGCTGTGTTCCACTGTATGCCGCACGTGTAATAATAAACGGGCGTTTTGGATACGCAAATTGTTTCACACCTTCGTAAGTAGCTCGTGCCATTTGCATTCCATACACGTTGTGCGCTTTGCGGTGTGAACAGAAATTACCATCATAATTGTGGCGAACATCCAACGGAAATGTTTTTCCCGGTATTTCCATTACAGCAGGTTCATTCATGTCGTTCCAAACGCCACGTACGCCAATATCTTCAATTAATTCTTTGTACAAAGTCGCCCACCAAGTTCTAACCTCTGGGTTTGTAAAGTCTGGGAAATAGCAGTCACCCGGCCACACTTTTCCTTTCATCAAAGGTCCATCTGATCGTTTGCAGAAATACCCTTTTTCCATGGCTTCGTTGTACACCGAATAATCCTTATCGATTTTGATTCCCGGATCAATGATAACGACCACTTTAAATCCATCTGCTTTTAAATCATCCACCATTTGTTTTGGATTCGGGAAATATTCCTTGCTCCATGTAAAACAACGAAAGCCTTCCATATAATCAATGTCCAAGTACAAGGCGTCACAAGGAATTTGAAGGTCTCTGAATTTTTGGGCCAATGCACGGAAATTACTTTCTGGATAATAACTCCATTTACTTTGATGGTAACCCAAAGCCCACATCGGTGGCATTTCAGGAACTCCCGTTAGTTGCGTATAATTCTTAATGACTTCTTTACTGGAAGGACCGTAGAAAAAATAATAATTCATTTCGCCACCATCTGCCCAAAAAGAAGTGATTCCATGACGTTCATGAGCAAAATCAAAGTGTGTTCTAAAGGTGTTATCAAAGAAAATTCCGTAAGCTGTATTTTGATTTAGACCTATGTAAAAAGGAATGGTTTTGTAAATCGGGTCTTTGTCTTTAGCGAAAGCATATTCATCGGTGTTCCAATTGGTGAATCGCATCCCTTTCAAATTCATGTGGCTCGGTTTGTCTCCTAAACCATAAAAACTTTCACCTTTTGCACTGTGCTTGGACATCTTTACAATATTGCCGCCGTATTCGTGATTTTCTTCGTAATGAAAGCCTAATTCATCTTCCAAAATAGGTGTTCCTTCCAAGGTATAAATGCCAATTCGCATGTTTTCCTTGGCCACATAGATTTTGATTTTAGCTGTCGTAAGAATATAATAATCTGCATCTTCAGCAAAATTCAATTCATTGTAACCCTTTGGGTAATCATCTGCTAATGCATACGAGAAGTCTTTTTCAAAAGCGTTGTCAGTTGCATAACGAAATCGAACCACACTGTCACGCAAAATGGTCAAGCGTAGAAGGATGTTGTTTTTTGCACGAAAGGTGTATGTATCAACGTTTTTTTCAAAACTGATAATGGATTGAGGAAATAAATTCCCTTTATATTCTAGAGCGGTATTAATAATCATTGTATCGTAAAAAATTATTTTAGTGTATTAAATGGCTTTTTTTATTTCAAATTCAATTTTTTGAATCAGCTTGTATTGAATAGACAGAAACGGCTAAAGGCGGCAAGGTTAAGCTAATTGAAAAAGGCAAATGGTGCATTCCCTCTGCATCCGCAAGTACCTCGTTGGAATTCACTACACCTGAACCACCAAAAGCAAGGTCATCACTGCATAGAATTTCCTTCCATGGGCCTTGAACAGGAACTCCGAAACGGTAATTATCGCGAACAACAGGCGTGAAATTCGCTACAATTAACAAATCATCTTTTGGGTTTTTACCTTTTCGCAAATAAACTAAAACGCTGTTTTCATGGTCATTATAACTTACCCATTGAAAGCCATTGGCGTTAAACTGTAACTCGGAAAGCGCAGGTCTTTCTTTGTATAATTTATTCAAGGCTTTTACCCAAGATTGTATTCCTTTATACTCCGGATTTTCTAATTGATGCCAATCAAGAGAGCCTTCGAAATTCCATTCGGATTCCTGACCAAATTCTGCTCCCATAAACAGCAATTTAGCACCAGGATGTGTGAACATACAACCGTATAACAAACGCAAATTTGCTCTTCGTTGCCAATTGTCTCCTGGCATTCTTCCCATTATGCTGTGTTTGCCATAAACAACCTCATCATGACTCAAAGGCAACATGAAATTTTCTGTGAAAGCGTATGTAAGTGAGAAGCTTATATCGTTGTGGTGATGTTTTCTGTAAATCGGTTCTTTTTTGAAATATTCCAAGGTATCGTGCATCCATCCCATCATCCATTTCATACCAAAACCCAAACCGCCAATGGAAATTGGTCGACTCACCATTGGGAAACTTGTGCTTTCTTCTGCAATCGTTTGAACAGAAGGAAATGCTTCGTAAACATGACTGTTCAGATCTTTTAAAAAGTTAATTACAGCTAAATTCTCTCTTCCACCATTTACATTAGGTTCCCATTCGCCTTCTTTTCGACTGTAGTCCAAATACAACATGGAAGCCACCGCATCTACACGCAATCCATCTGCATGAAAAGCGTCTAACCAAAACAAAGCGTTGCTCATTAAAAACGAACGGACTTCAGGCCTTTCATAGTTAAAAACCAAGGATTTCCAATCGGGATGATAGCCTTTTCGTATATCGGGATGCTCGTATAAATGTGTTCCATCAAAATTACCCAAACCGTGTGCATCACTTGGAAAATGGGAAGGCACCCAATCCAAAATTACGCCAATGTCTTTTTTGTGAAAAGCGTTGACTAGGTATTTAAAATCTTCAGGTGCTCCAAAACGGCTAGTTGGTGCGAAATAACCAACTAACTGATAACCCCAAGATGGATCGTACGGGTATTCCATAATCGGCATAAACTCCACGTGTGTGAAACCCATTTCTACCACATAATCGACCAATTCGTCAGCCATTTCACGGTAAGTCAACGAACGGTTTTCATCCCACTTTCTCCGCCATGAACCTGCGTGTACTTCATACACAGAAATCGGTTTGTCTAACGCATTGTGTTGTGCTCGTTTTTCCATCCAGTCGGCATCACTCCAATCGTATTTTGCATCCCAAATAATGGAAGCTGTCATCGGAGGATGTTCGCAATAACGTGCAAATGGATCTGCTTTTTCGGTGATGATTCCATTATGGTGACTATGAATTTTGTATTTATAAATCTCACCATGACCTACATTTGGAATGAATCCTTCCCAAATTCCTGAACCGTCCCAACGCACAAAAAGTTCGTGACTTTCTGTAAAATGATTGAAATTTCCAACCACATAAACAGATTTAGCGGAAGGTGCCCAAACGGCAAAATAGGTTCCCTCTTCCCCATTCAACTGCATCGGGTGAGATCCTAATTTTTCATATAAACGTGTATGTTTTCCTGCTCGAAACAAATCGATATCGAAGTCTGTGAAAAGACTATGCGGTTTAACTGAGTTCATATTTGTTTCTTTAGATTTGAGATTTTAAAATACTAGCAATTCCTTTCAGTGGAATAATCGCCCAATCAGGTCGAGAGTTGAGTTCATAACCAAGTTCATAAACCGCTTTTTCTGTCATGTGATACATCAGAATAAATTCTTGCTCTTTTTTGTATCCGATGTTCAATTCACCGAAAGAGTAAATGCGTTGCATGTAGGCATCCATACAAACAGCGACAACGTACGTAAACAGCTTCTCCCCTGCCTCAAATAAGTGTTCTTGTTTATAGGTTAACTTGTCTGAGTTATTGAGAATTGCTGCAAACAAAGCATAATGAAAACTCCTGAATAATCCCGCAACATCTTTTAGAGGAGGTTGTTTGATTTTTCGGTCTCGAATGGTGCTTTCAGGTTCTCCTTCAAAATCCAAAATAATAAAATCATCATCCGTTACTAATACTTGACCTAAATGATAATCTCCGTGAATACGAATACGTTCGCCTTTCAATACTTCCCAATCAAAATCAAGAAAATACTTACGAATTGCTTTTTTATTCTGAAGGAAATATTGTGCTAATTCTAAGGCTTCACCGCTTAATGAATCCAAATTATTTTCAATGGCGTTCAAGCGATTTTGCACTTGGTAAATCAAGCGGTTTTTCAGCCAAACGCCATAGTCTCCGTTGAAAGTAGTTGAAGTAAAATGCGTATCGGTTTTATTGCTTCCCATTGCAATGTGCAGGTCGGCAGTGCGTTCCGCAATCAATTTCACTTTCATGAAAAATTCCAATCCCACAAAATCAATGTATTCATGTGGCACTTTATGAATCGGTAAATGCGTAAACAATGGAACCGAAGGCAAGCGACTGATGTCCACTTTTTTGCGCTCCAAGTTTTGATAGGCTTGCAATAATAAATCGTTGAAATACGTCCAAGCATCGCATTTATTAGGAACTAATTCCTGCATCAAAGCTAGGGTAATCGCGTCTTTGTAATGTGCCATATTCGCACTTCCACGATAAGGTGGCGTTCCCGTAAAACCCTGTTGTTCGGTCAAGAATCGGTTGATTTCATAATCAGGATTCACACCAATAAAGATGCGACGGAAGAATTTCATCACATACTTTTCATTGTAGATAATGCTCGTATTGCTCTGCTCTCCCCCCATAAATTTGGAGGAAACATACGCTTCATTTTTGATGGATTGCTCACAATTTAGCGTCAAATTCACATTTGGACTCGGCTTCGAACCAACCGTAAGTTCAAACCATAATTTTCTAAAATCTTCAATGAAAAGTGCATCCACCAAATAACCAGGACCTTCATTAAAAGAAGCGGCACCGATAATATTGGATGTTTCATCTAACTCATGCTCCAACATAAATGCGAGCGTGATGAAATAATTTTGGAAAAACGATTCTTCATAATTGATTTCAATTAACACGCCGAAATAATTATGTTTTTCACTTGAAAGTTTGATGAAATCAATAATCTCTAAGTTTTTAATCGTTGAAACTTTCCCTCCATACCATCTTTTTGTGACGATATAATCTTGAAAAATTTCTTTTGGAAACCGCTCTTTGAAATCATTTGCATCGAGTGCATTTCGCCAATCGCATTGAAAAGTTGGTCTTTCAATTGGTGAAGGAGTAGTCGTTTTCTTAGCCATGGTTCGTGATTAAAGTTCAACTTTAAATATATGAAACGGCAATACAGGATGTAATTCGATGTAACAATGTTCCTCGTTCCAAACATAAGAATCTTCGGTGATGACATCAAACACACGAACGGTATGTCCCGCTTGAATTCCCCACTTAGCCAGGGGAACCTTTACCCAGCCTTTCTGTGCATAATGTGGATCTAAATTCACAACAACTAAAGTCCTGTCTTTGGCTTCAAAATCCCATTTGTGAAAGGCTAACAGTTGCTGATTATCTATTTCCAAAAACTCAATGTTGTTGGTTTGCTGCAAAGAAGGCAATTCCTTACGTGCTTTATTGATTGCAGTCATGATTCGCGTCAAATTGGTTTCCTTTTTCCAATCCCAATGACGGAATTCGTATTTTTCACTGTCGTGATATTCTTCCTTTCCAGGAATAGCATTGCTTACAAGGTATTCATAAACAGGACCGTAAACACCCGTGTTTGAGCTTAGAGTTGCTGCCAAGGCATATCGTTGAAGATGAATGCTTTCGTTACCACTTTGTAAATGGAACGGATTGATGTCAGGCGTATTGGGCCAGAAATTCGCTCGGAAATAATGTCTTCGTTCTGTTTGCGTCAATTCATTCAGGTATTCTGTTAACTCATGCTTGTTGGTGCGCCACGTGAAATACGAATAACTTTGTGTAAATCCTTGTTTCGCCAACTGCTCCATGATTTTCGGACGGGTAAATGCTTCAGCAAGGAAGAGTACATTTTGATGTTTTTCCTGCACTTTTTCCATCAACCAACCCCAAAAATGAAAGGGTTTTGTGTGTGGATTATCGACTCTGAAAACAGAAATCCCGAATTCTTCTACCCAATACAAAGCAACGCGAAGCAATTCGTCCCAAAGGTTTTTCCAATCAGGGGTTTCAAAGTAAATCGGAAGAATGTCTTGGTATTTTTTCGGTGGATTCTCAGCGTATTGTGCCGTTCCATCCGGTCGCCACTTGAACCATTGTGGATTCGATTTCACCCATGGATGATCTGGAGCTGCTTGCAAAGCAAAATCCATTGCGATTTCAATTCCTAGTTTTTTTGCTGTATCCACCATGGATTTAAAATCTGCTTCATTTCCCAAATCGGGGTGCAAACTCATGTGTCCACCGTGCTTCGAACCGATTCCCCAAGGACTTCCGACATCTCCTTTTTGTGCATCAGTTGCGTTGTTTTTTCCTTTTCGGTTTACTTCGCCAATGGGATGAACGGGGGGAAAATAAAGTGTATCGAATCCCATTGCAGCAACACGTGGCAAAAGTTTCTCGCAATCTTTAAACGTTCCATGTTTTCCTTCTGTTTCTGAAGCTGAACGTGGGAAAAATTCATACCAAGTGGAAAACAATGCTTTTTTGCGCTCTACTTTCCACGGTAAAACTGCTGATTTCGAAGCTAAATGTTTCGTTGGATTTTCAAAAAATAATTGATTTAAAGCGTCACCTTTCACAAGTGCCAAAGCATCTGCATAATTCGCTTCATTTTCCAATAGTTCAATCCAATTACTAGCTTCTGTTTTTGCTTTACCCTTGAGTTTTTTTAAAATGTCTTTGAGATACTCTGCTCCTTCCAATAATTCACTACGAACATGTTGGCCAGCGTCAATTTTCTTGCGCGTACCATATACCCAATTCAAAGGCCAATCAATCCATGCTTCAATAAAATATTCGTGCTTACCCTCAACCGTTGCAGTCATGGTAGTTTGCCAACGATCATTGCTAATTTCGCTCATGGTCAATTCCGTCCATTTCTTTGAATTGCAATCTCTATATTGCAAAACTGCCCTGATTTTGTCATGTCCATCTGCCAAAATATCGGCTTGAACCACTACAGGTTGCTGGGAAATTGTTTTTAAAGCAAATAATCCATTGTCCAGACACGGATCAATGTTTTCAATAATGACACGTTGTTGATTAGGTTGTTTCATAGCGTAAGTAATTACAAAGCAGGTGTAATGGACAAATTTAATTTTTTTGTCTAATAAATGTCAAAAAGACACTAATTAAAAATCATCCAAGAGCCACTTTTCGATTTTGCAATTAAAAATAAGCATTTTCACTGATGATGTACAGCTTCAATACGCTTTTGTGTAACTCGTATCCGTTAACGATTTTAGGAACGATAAGAGCTGCTTCTTTTGCCTATCGGAAAGAGAAAATGGTACAATTACCTTATCTTGCAAAGCATGTTTTTTACCTCCTTTTTGGTAATGTTCAAGCACTTCATCTAAGGTCGATAAACTACCATCGTGCATGTAGGGATACGTCAATTCGATGTTGCGCAAAGAAGGTATTTTGAATTTTCCTATATCTGCTGAATCCTTGAAAATACGAAAACGACCTTTGTCCTCGCCGTAATCTACATACAAACCATTGTTTGCCGCTTCGAATGTTGTGAAGTAAGGTGCAGGGTGACATGTGGTACAATA
>CAZHPL010000003.1:0-11257 GCA_964534495.1 uncultured Lishizhenia sp. | reverse complement strand
AACCCGCGATTTCTTCTGAATTAAGTGCCTTTTTATTTCCGCGATTCCATTGATCGAATCGACTATTCATTGAAACCAATGTTCGTTCAAATGCAGCCAAACTACGAGTTAGGACATACGCATCAAAATCTCGATTAAAAATTCGTTTTGCTGCAGCTTGGTAGGCTGGAATGGAACGCAATTGAGGAATCAATTCTTTCATGTTGTGTCCCATTTCTGTTGGCTCTTGTATGGGAACAATGGCCTGCATTTCAAGTGTTTTAATATGAGCGTCAAACATGGCTGTTTTAAGAAAACCAGCATTGAGAATACTTGGTGCGTTTCGAGTCGTTTTTTGGCCTTTTATTCCTTTACTAAGAGGTAAATTATCCGTAAAAGCTTTATGTGGATCGTGACAAGAAGCACAAGCAACAGTGCCGTCAATAGATAAACGTTTATCAAAAAACAATTCTCGCCCTAAAGCTGCTTTTTCAAGTGTCGTTGGATTTTCTTCAGGATAGGGAATCTTGCGCCAGTCGTTCGCTTCTTGCTGATTGTCCGTGCATTTTCCTGAAAGCAGCGTAATTACAATCGCTAAGAAAAAGCCGATGAGCAAACGTTGGTTCATTTACGGGACAATGACTTTTTGAGTAAGCAAAGTATTTCCGTTCTCATCCGTAAAAGTCAACAGATAAAATCCTGATTCGGGCACATCTGTTTTCCACTCGGATTGATTTTTTCCAGTAAAAATACGGCGGGCATTTTTCCCGTTTTGCTGCCATAAATTCCATGTGCCTGAGGCTTGAATTCCACTTGTTTTAACAACTAGACTTCCATTTTGGAGCGATGTCCAAATCTTTGGAATAGACAGTGAAGAAACAGCTGCTGTTCCAGGTTGTGTGAAAACCGTTTGTGTCACCACATTTTCGAGCATGGTTTTATTGTATCCCGTTTCATCGTGCAACATTCCAACAGTTGCTAATGGAATATTCTTAATCCAACGTTCAACATTGCACCATAAATAAATATCTAATTGATTGGTGTTTGTTTCAGTAGCAATTACATCCATGCTCACCGCCTGTTGGTTGTGGTCACCCAGATTGTGCATTTCAAAATACGTTTCTGGAATAGCATCACCATTTCCATCTGCATTTCCTCCGGTAACTTGGTGAATGTAACCCGCTTGCCAACCCCAATACATCGACGGGGACTGAAAGCTTAACGGATGATTTTCAGGATATAAGGAAATGTCTTGTGCATTTGCTCCACTTTGAGTATTCAGATTTTTTGGGACACCAATCAAAAACTGCAAGTGTTCAATCTGATTGACCTCAAAATTTCCTAAGTACAACAAATGCTGGTCTTGTTTCACTAAGAAAACGGTATCGTATAAATTCAATTGCTGCCCTCCATCATGCGTAACTAGAACTTGTGAGAGGTAATAATTGAAATAATCAAAATTCACATATGTTCCATCTGTCCCTGTGTAAACGGTATTCAGCTCAAAAGGTGTTCCATTAAAAACAGGATCCACATGCAAATAAATTGCTTTTTGTGCCCATGAACTCAAGGACAAGCCAACTACAAAAAGAGAGATAAGAACTTTCATATTATTTCTTTGCTATGTACAATAACTCGTGGGGCACTAATCTAAAGCGCTCAATTTTTTCCATACCTAACTTGGATTTTACGTCATAAGTATCGACCGTAAATCCAGCTTTTTCTAACCACTGAGGATAATCTCTACCGAAAAGACGAACGTGATCTTTTTGCCAAAAATGTTTTTCTCGTTCTTCAGGAGAAGTGATGCTAGGGTCTTCGTAGGTGACTTCTCTACTCATGTCTTGTGGCACTTGCATGATGGCCCAACCACCGGGTTTCATAACACGATAAATTTCCTTCATACATTGAATCGGGTCGTCTACATGCTCCATTACGTGATTACAAAAAACGACATCAAATCGTTGGTCTTCTAATGGAATATGATGAACATCAAAATGTAAATCAGCGATTGGCGATTCTAAATCACCTGTCAAGTAATCCAAGTTTTTTTGTGCTTTGAATTGATGGATAAAACACTGTTCGGGAGCAATGTGCAACACGCTTAATTTTTCTGCACTGAAAAAATTACTTTCATTTTTCAAATACAACCACATTAGGCGATGACGCTCCAAGGTCAAATCATAAGGACACAGAACATTTTCACGATGCGCAACATCTGATCCGTAGGATAAAAACTTAGAAAAAGAGCGCTCACATACAGGACATTCGACATTGTTTCCTTTGAAAAACATGGGCGCGAAGAACTTGAAAATATAGCTCAATCGAATCAATACAGGTCGAGGTAGCGTATTGAGGAGGTATTTGTATAATTTTTTCACTTGCCAAAGTTATGTTTTTTAGTGGAAGTTGAGAAGGAGTTGAGAAGGATTTGAAATCCTTCTCAACTTCTACGCAACACCTAATTTAACTTGCCAAGCACTTCTGGAAGAAACGCATTCAACTTTGAGAACGCAAACCATCTCCTACCTAAATCTTTCAATGAAGCTCCAATGTGATACAATTCTTTTCGGTCAATGATAAGAAAACGGTCGTGGCTTTCTCGCAGTTCTTTTATTTGAATGGGTGGATATTGACTGTTGTGTCTTTCCAAATCTAATTGCAAAACCCTTGAAATTGATTTGGTATAAATGATTGCTTCCACGTTTTCTGCGCGCTTACTGAGATGCGTTAACACCGATTCATCGATGTAATTGTCGATGAGAATGATTTCTTTTTTAGCGGAACGAATAATTTTTGACATTAATTCGTAAGCATCATAAATCTGTCCATCGAAGAATACGCCTTGAGTTGGAATGGTATTTTGTTCGAGTGCCTTGAAAACTCTTTCAAATTTATTATCTGTTTCCAATTGTTTTTGTTCCAAGCCATCCATTCGTTGTATCAATCCATATTGAGAAGCCATCAATTTGCGCATTGAAACAAACGCTTTTACAATTTGAATGCTAATTTGAATAGAGGTTTCACTATTTAGTACGGATGAAAGCATAGTAACTCCTTGCTCTGTAAAGACCCAAGGTAAATATTTTCGATGACTTCCTCTAGCTAACTTTCCATTTAAGGTGCCAATTTGGAACCTTAAAGCTTCCCATTCCTTTTCATTTAATTGAAATGCAAACTCTGTTGGAAACCTTTTCAGATTTCTGTTAACCGCTCTGTTAATGTATTTAGTTTCAGTCTGATAAAAACGAGCCAAATCATTGTCAAATATTACTTGGACACCTCTAACCGTGTAGATATTTTTCTCAATTTGTGAAATCATTATTTCCATGTTATTGTCAGTATTTGTAGTCATTTATAAAAATCGATTCATTTAAACAAATTCGAAATAAAGTCTCTTGCTTGGATTTCACGCGGTAACCAACCTACAAAATAACACCGAGATTATAATGTTCTAAATTTCTTGTGACTTTTCTGTTCCCTTCAAAGTGAACTATCGCAAATTTTGCGCCAGTTGAAATCCCATCTAATTCTTCTTTTAGTGCATTGTTGATATGCTTTCCAATTGTATTGACGTCTCTTCCAAAAAGCAATGCGATTTGATTCCGATTCAACCAAACGGTCTCATTTTCAACTCGAACTTCAATGTGTTCAGCTGCTTCCTTTGGGCGGTATAAAATGATTTCATTCTTCATAATTTACCTTAAGTTAGAAAAAATTATCCTTTCAAAAAGAAGTAATTGATTGAAATTTAAGGTAAAACAAAAAAGGCCGAGTTGATAACCCGACCCTTTCAAAAATGAATCCATTTTTTCTTAATCCAACGAACCAATCATTTTGGATGGATCAACGTATTCGTCGTATTCTTCCGGTGTTACGTGACCTAAACCAACCGCAGCTTCTTTCAAGGTTGTTCCGTTTTTGTGCGCATATTTCGCGATTTCAGCGGCTTTGTAGTAACCAATTTTTGTGTTCAAAGCTGTCACCAACATCAATGAATTATCCAAATGTTGTTTAACCATCGGTAAATTCGCTTCGATTCCAACTGCGCAATTATCCGCAAAAGAAACACAAGCATCGCCAATCAAACGAGCGGATTGTAACACGTTATAAGCGATAACTGGTTTGAAAACGTTCAATTCGAAATGTCCATTCGAGCCTGCAACAGAAACGGCCATATCGTTCCCCATTACTTGTGCGCAAACCATTGTCAAAGCTTCTGGTTGAGTTGGATTTACCTTTCCTGGCATGATAGAAGATCCTGGCTCATTATCTGGAATAATGATTTCTCCAATTCCACAACGAGGACCTGATGATAACATACGAATGTCGTTTGCAATTTTCATCAAAGCTACAGCTGCTCTTTTCAACGCACCTGAAAGTTCAACCATCGCGTCGTGTGCTGCCAATGCTTCAAATTTATTGTAAGCGGTGATAAATGGTAAACCTGTAAATTCAGCGATTTTTTTAGCTACCAACACGTCATAACCTTTCGGTGTATTCAAACCTGTACCAACTGCTGTTCCGCCCAGAGCCAACTCGCTAACTGCCACTAATGCATTGTTAATCGCACGCATAGAGTTGTCTAATTGTGCAACATAACCGCTAAATTCCTGACCTAATGTTAATGGCGTAGCGTCCATAAAATGGGTACGGCCCGTTTTTACCACATCTTTAAACTGCTCCACTTTTGCTTGTAAAACATCACGTAAATGTTTCATTCCTGGTAAAGTTGTCTCAACTGTTTTTTTGTATGCCGCAATGTGCATCGCAGTTGGGTACGTATCGTTAGAAGACTGCGATTTATTAACGTCGTCGTTTGGATTCAAGACTTTTTTCTCATCCAATAAATTTCCGCCTTGCAATACATGTCCACGATTGGCAATCACTTCGTTGCAGTTCATGTTGGATTGTGTACCCGAACCTGTTTGCCAGATAACCAACGGAAATTCGCTATCGTGTTGACCTGTTAGGATTTCGTCGCAAACCGCAGAAATTAAATCTCTTTTCTCAACGGGAAGAACGCCCAAGTCGTGATTGGCATGAGCAGCAGCCTTTTTCAAATAGGCAAATGCGTGAATGATTTCAATCGGCATGGATGCTTCCGGACCGATTTTAAAATTGTTTCTGGAACGTTCTGTTTGAGCACCCCAATAACGATTTGCAGGCACTTTCACCTCGCCCATCGTGTCTTTTTCAATTCTAAATTCCATTTTTTGTAGTTTATTTGTTTTTAATTTCTAATTTTACATCGAAATCGTTCACAAAAATAATAGAAGATGAGCACTTTTGGTATCGTATTGTTTCTTTTAATTGGCGGAATGGCATTTTGGATGTTACTTTTCTTATTAGGTTTCATCTTGCCGTTTTGGATTACACTTGGTTTGTTTGAACAACTGCGTCCGAAACGAATTTTCGAAGACAAAGAATAATATTCAAAACTAGAATAATGAGGCCGTCAGCGTAATTTCTGTCGGCTTTTTTTGTTGGTTGTAAGTTTCCCTTGCAATAAAAAGTCACAATTGGTCGTTAGCACAGAATAGAAACTTCATTTTTAATGTTTTACAAAAAATCTGTCATGAAACTAACGATCAAGGAACCCTGTAACGAGTCTTGGAACGACATGCCCAAGATGAACGAAACTTTCAAGTTTTGTGGTGTTTGCGATAAAAACATTTACGATTTTTCATCGATGAGTAAAACGGAAGTTTTTGCCACCATCCTAACAGCCGAAAATCCCATTTGTGGACGAATAGCGAAAAAGCAAATGCAACTCACTGCAGATGATGTGCCTGCGTTAATGAGTACTTTACAACAACCGCGTTTTCGAGCGAAAGCTTTTATGGTACTTGCCATTGTATGCTCGCAATTATTGGCTTCTTGTGAGAATGAAAAAACTTTCGATGGTACAAGAGCAGGACTGGAAAAGTCAAATTCAAACATGAAAAAAGGAGGGAATGGCCATCAATATTCTATCGGTAAAATGGAGGTTGATGGAAAGGATAACAAGCTTAAAACTGGAAAAAAACCGCCAATTGTAGAAGAACACAATCAAGTGTTTTTTCTTCCTCCACCACAACCCTTACCTTCTGTAGATAGAGCGTATATTCCAGATGATACGGAATATACCTTAGGAGAGCCTGTTTCCAGTGATGAGTACTTAAAACCAACTACTGAAAAGGTGGAAGACGAGGAAAACGAGGTCCTCACATACGCAGAAGTGATGCCCGAATTTCCGGGAGGCACTGAAAAACTAATGCTTTTCATGAAGGAAAGAATCGTTTATCCTCCTATTGCGAAGGATGATGGTGTGGAAGGAAATGTGTATATCCGTTTTACTGTAGCAAGTGATGGTGCATTAAGCGATTTTGAAATTATGAAAAGTCCTGACCACTATTTGAGTCAAGAAGCATTGCGTGTTGTGAAAAGCATGCCTAAATGGATGCCCGGAGAAAATCACGGGAAGAAAGTGGCCGTAAAAACGGTTGTTCCTATTCGATTTAAATTGAATTAGTTCAATAAAGAAACCTTATTGATTCCAAATCTCCCAGCTTTTTAAGGCTTGTTCACGCAACATAGATTCCCCGTTCAAAATCGTTGCTCCCCTATTTTGAGCATTTTCCAGAAATTTTGTTTTGGCAGGATTGTAAATCAAGTCAATGATTAAGTGTTCTTCTGTTAGAAATTCAAAAGGAAAATCGGGACATTTATCTATGTTCGGAAACGTACCCATCGGTGTACAATTCACCACGACTTTACAAGCGCGTAGCATGTGTTCGTTGATGTCTTCGTACGAAAAAAATTTGGGTCGATCGTTCGGATTTCTAGAAATATGAATGACATCCAAGCCAATTTGTTTAAATACAAATTCAACTGCTTTTGATGCGCCTCCCGTTCCTAATAGCAATGCTCTTTAGTGCTGAAAAGTCAAAAAAGGCTTAATGCTTTGATGAAAACCAAAGGCGTCCGTATTATAACCTATCGTTTTTCCCTCTTTAAAAGCAACCACATTTACAGCTCCAATTGCTGTTGCTGTTGGATCGATTTCATCCAAAAAGGGAATAATCGATTCTTTGTAAGGAATGGTCACGTTAAAACCTGAGTAGTCCGAGCTAAATAGACTAGAAACCTCATCAATTGAAGGAATATCGCATAATTCATAAGAAGCTGCCAATTCATTTTTATCAAAAAAAGTGGTAAAAAATGAGGGCGAAAAAGAATAATTTATATCCTTGCCAATAAGTCCGAAGCGTCTTTTAGTCATTTGACAAAGATAGGCTTTGTGAAAAGATTGCAACGAAAACTACAATTGAATCGTATTACAAACAAAAACTAAGAATATGAACAACGCAGCACACTTACACTTACTATTCAATCACTTTCCGATTGTTCTTCCATTTATTGGGCTTTTACTGCTAATTACAGGTTTGGTGTTAAAATCAGAATTGGTCAAAAGACTTGCATATATTTTATTTGTTTTGGGAGCAATTGGTGCTTTCGTCACTTCCTTTTCGGGTGAACAAGCCGAAGAAATCGTGGAAGAATTAGGTCGCAGTGAACACTTGATGCATGAACACGAAGAGTTGGCTGAACGCTTTGCGCTTGTTTCCTACGTTTTGGGATTGTTATCAATAGCAGCATTTTACCTCAATTGGAAAAACAAACCCATGAAGGACATTGCCATGTATGTTGTAATGTTAGTTGCGTGTGCATCACTTTTCTTTGCACGTCAAACCGGAACAAGTGGTGGCGAAATTTCACATCCAGAAATTGGGACTGTGAAAGAGAAATAATACGGTTTTCGCACAAGCTCGTACTTTCTACCTACTTTTGTAGCATGGATTTTGACATCGAATTGCGCTTTCAAAAATTAAAGTCTTACCTCGAAAAAGAGTTTGGTGAAGGAATGGACATACAAGCCATTCTATTCTTAATTGGCGTAAACGAATTAGGCCAAGGACACAAAACGTTTAGCAAGCAGGAAAAAACAGACTTGTTACATGTTGCTATCTGCACACTTCTCGAGCCTTACGGCTATTATGAATTTGCGGGAAAAGACGAAGATGAATGGCCACATTTCAATCTTTTGAAAGAACTTCCTCCGCTTAATCATCAGGAACAACAGCATTTAATTAAAGAAGCAATGTTGGATTATTTCATTGCAAATGATTACTACTCCGAGACAGTAGATTAACTGTTTTGTGCAGTTAATTCACCCAAAAAAACAACTTATCGTATCGCTTTTTGGATAGATAAAACACTATTTTCTCTTTTGAAATAGGTTCTTTTGTTTTCTATTGTTTTAAATAACAGTCATTTAAGAGAAAATCATTTAGTTATAGTATTTTGTAACATAATTACTATATTAGCCAAAATATTTTCCGATGAGTAAGTATATACAATTATGTTTTTTGCTGTTTTTAATATACACAAGTGTGCATGCACAAGAAACAATCATCACAGGAACGGTTCAGGGAGAAAACCAAGATCCGCTCTATTTTGCAACTGTTTTTAGTAAAAAAGAGAAAAAGGGTGTGAAAACGGATGTGCTCGGTTATTTTGAAATAAAACTCAAAAATTCAAGCGACACACTCGTAATTTCTTTTCCCGGCTATGAGAAAAAAGAAGTAGCTGTTTCAGGCACACAAAATCTAATCGTTGCTTTAACTTCTCAACTAAAACAAATCAACGAAGTCGTAGTTGTGGGATACGGAACAGCTACGAAGAAAGAGTCAACTGGAGCCGCATCAAAAGTTGGAGGTGAAAACATCGAAAAAATGAATTTAGCGCGTGTCGATCAAGCGTTGCAAGGACAAATTTCAGGCGTAGCCATTTCAACCAATTCAGGTTCTCCAGGTGGTTCAGCCAATATTCGCATCAGAGGTTTATCGACATTTGGCGACAACGACCCTTTGATTTTGGTGGATGGTGTTGTGTATGACTCGGAAGGTTTAAATGCCTTGAACCCATCGGACATAAAATCCATTAACGTTTTGAAAGACGCAACCGCTGGTATCTACGGTGTGCGTGCGGCAAATGGTGTCATTTTAGTGGAAACCAAGCAAGGTCGTTTAAACGCAAAACCAAAAATTGAACTGAATTCGTACTACGGGATGCAAACAACAAGCAGAAAATTAGACTTGCTTAACGCAACTGAATATGCTGTTATCAAAAACGAAATGTTTGCTTTCGGTGGACAAACAATGCCATTCAACAACACAAATCTTGGCGTTGGAACAAATTGGCAAGATTCAGTTTTCCAAAAATCTCCTGTTCAAAGTCACAACTTAAGTATCACTGGAGGAACAGCCAATACGCGCTATTCATTGGGACTTGGTTATTACAATCAAGATGGAATCGTTGGAGGTGAAAAATCCCACTTTTCGCGTTACAATGCACGCTTGAATTTAGGAACGGATTTAAGTAAAAAATTAAAACTCAATTCCGTTTTTCTATTCTCAAATGAAGCACGCAACACCTTGCCTGAAAACGGAATTGGCTCTGTTTTATACAATACCATCAACGCATTTCCAAATGAACCCATTCGCAAAGCAGACGGGACGTATTCTTATCTTGAACAAGTGAGCGATATCATTAATCCAATTGCTCAAATGGCAAATACGTATAATTGGAATTTTGCAGACAAATTTGTTGGAAAGGAAGAATTGATGTATGAATTTACAGACCACTTGACCTTTACGAATCGTTACAATTATAACTATGCGCAAGTAAGTAGTAAGGTGTTTTCTCCATTAGCTTGGTTTGGTCCTGGAAAATATGCCAATACAGCTTTGAACGCTGATTTGGAATCACCGCAAGTTGAAATTGCACCTGATGTGTTTTTGGATAGAGGTGCTTCTGTAAATGAAGAACGTTCGTCGTATGTTGATCAAACCTTTGAGAGTTTCTTGAACTACGACCGTTATATAGATAGTAACCATAGAATTAAAGGAACTTTGGGTGTTTCCGTTTTCCAAAGACATGGGGAAGCATTAGGTGGTACAGCCTATAACATTCCAAATAACTCAGTTGAATATGCAGATATTTCGGCCAATTTAGCACAAGGCGGATTGTTGAATAATGTCTATTCTTGGCAATTTACAGAGCGTTTAGTTTCTGCCTTTCTTCGCGGAGAATATGCTTACAAAAACAAATATTTACTTTCTGCCATTTTAAGACGAGACGGTTCCAGCAAATTTGGTCCGAACAATCGTTACGGATTTTTCCCAACCGTTTCGGGTGCATGGTTGTTGTCGGAAGAGAAATTTTACAACATCAAGTGGATTGATTATTGGAAATTCCGCGTGAGTTATGGTGTTTCAGGAAATGATCAAATTCCAAATTTTTCATACCGTGCCTTGTTAAATGGTGAAGGAGTGTATGTCTTCAATGATGTATTAACACAAGGAGTTGCGATTGGTAGACCCTCAAATCCTGATTTAAAATGGGAAACAACACGTCAATTTAATGTAGGTATGGACGTAACATTATGGAGAAAATTTGATGTGTCGACTAACTATTTTATCAAAAACACACGTGATTTGTTATTTCAACCTGAAGTGACAGCTATTCTTGGTTCTTATGGCCCAGGTGGTTATCCGCCAATCATCAATGCAGGTGATGTTTCCAACAAAGGATTTGAATTAGAATTAGGATATCATACAAACCCTAAGAAAAAATGCTCAGCTGATATCAATTTCAATATTTCACGCATCGTCAATAAAGTAACAAGTGTTCCAACAGGAGTAGATTATATTCCAGGAGCAGCATTTAGTGTTGGCGGAGATGTTGCCACGCGTTTTCAGGAAGGCTATGCAATTGGTTATTTCTTCGGTTACCAAACTGCGGGAGTGTTCCAGTCGCAAGAGCAAATCGATGCTTCACCAGTTGTACAAGAAGGTGCAAAACCTGGAGATTTAATTTTTGTTGACCAAAATGGAGATGGAAAAATCAGCTTTTCAGACGACTCCGACAAAACCTATTTAGGTTCTCCGATTCCTGATTTCACATGGGGTTTCAATGTGAATTTCAAGTGGGTTGTGCAACAAACTTTGCGCCAAGGATTCGATGCTGTTGGGACGCGTGGCGGACAAAAATAAATTCTGTCGTTTGTGTGGCAACTTCGCCAATATCTGGCCCAACTCATCTTGAAAACCCAGTTCCAATAATTTGTCGGCTTCGTCCAAAACAAGCGTTTGAACTTGTGAAATTTTCAAAGCATTGTGATCCAGCAGGTCTAGCAGTCGACCTGGCGTGGCAATCAAAATGTCAGTGCCAC
>CAZHPL010000002.1:49117-53010 GCA_964534495.1 uncultured Lishizhenia sp. | reverse complement strand
AAGTCTTTCATCGCAATGTTGAATCCGGAACCTAAATCAGAGAATTGCACCAAGGCCTCCAAACGTTTTCTTGCTTCAGAAGTCATCACGCTGAATTTCGGTGCAACCAAATAGCAAAAACCTTTTTTGTTGCTTCGTCCGACACGACCACGCAATTGATGTAAATCACTCAATCCAAAATTCTGTGCATCGTTTATGATGATTGTATTTGCATTCGAAATGTCAATGCCTGACTCTACAATCGTTGTGGCAAGCAAGACATCGTAACGACCTTCGATGAAATCCAACATCACTTTTTCGAGTTGCGTACCGTCCATTTGTCCGTGACCAATACCCACTCGAACGCCAGGACACAAACGTTGTATCATGCCAGAAATATCACGAATATTGGATAAGCGATTATTGATGAAAAAGACTTGTCCGCCACGTGTTACCTCGTAAGCAATCGCATCTCGAATGGCCTCTTCGTTGAAATGAATGATTTCCGTTAAAACGGGTTGACGATTCGGAGGTGGCGTGTTAATAATACTCAAATCACGAGCACCCATCAACGAAAACTGCAAGGTTCTTGGTATCGGAGTAGCTGTTAAGGGCAAGGTATCCACTGTTTCGCGGATGGTTTTCAATTTATCTTTTACCGCAACCCCAAATTTTTGTTCCTCGTCGATAATCATCAAGCCCAATTCTTTGAACTTAACGCGCTCGGCAACAATGGCATGCGTTCCAATTAAAATATCGATTTCGCCGTTGGCTAATTTCTTAAGTGTCTCGGTCGTTTCTTTGGCAGATTTAAAGCGATTGATGTAATCCACATTACATGGAAAATCCTTCAAACGCTCGCGGAAACTACGAAAATGCTGCATCGACAAAATCGTTGTTGGCACCAAAACTGCCACTTGTTTGCTATCTGCAACCGCTTTGAAAGCCGCACGAATTGCCACTTCTGTTTTACCGAAACCAACATCCCCACAAATCAAACGATCCATAGGTCGCGGAGATTCCATGTCTTTTTTGAAATCCTGCGTTGCCTTGAATTGGTCGGGTGTGTCTTCGTACATAAAAGACGCTTCCAACTCATTTTGCAAATACGTATCGGGAGAAAAAGCAAAACCCGGTTGACTGCGGCGTTTCGCGTACAACTTGATTAAATCAAAGGCAAGTTCCTTGATTTTCTTCTTCGTTTTGTTCTTTAAGGTCGTCCAAGCTTGCGTTCCCAGTTTATTCATTTTGGGAATCGAGCCGTCTTTTCCTGTGTATTTAGAAATACGATGCAAGGAGTGAATCCCGACGTACAAAACATCGCCGTCTTTGTAGACCAAGCGAATGGCTTCCTGCGGTTTTCCGTTTACATCAATGGTTTCCAATCCTGAAAACTGTCCTACACCATGATCGATATGCGTCACGTAATCGCCTTTTTGCAGGTTGTAAATTTCCTTCAACGTCAAGGCTTGTTTCGCTTGCTGAAAACCTTCTTTCAAACGAAAACGATGGTAGCGCTCAAAAATCTGATGATCGGTATAGCACGTTAGCTTCAAGGAAGGCGAAATAAAACCTTCGTGCAAAGCCAAATGCATGGGTGAAAATTCCACGCCACCGCCAATGTCTTCAAAAATCTGAAAAAGACGTTCAATCTGACGCGGTTGATTGGAAAAAATCAAATTGGAAAAACCAGCATTTTGACGTGCCAATAAATCCGTTTTCAGTAATTCAAAATTCTTATTAAAACTCGGTTGCGGTAGAAAATCAAACGTAATGGTTGCTGTCGCTTTGAACTGAAAATCCGTTCCCCATTCCACCAAAGGAACATCTTCTATCGTCTTTTTCAATTCGCTTGGATGCAAATACAAGTCGGAGGGTAACGTACGTTTCACTGTATCCGATAAGTCCGTGTAAATTTCAACGGATTTGGCATATTCTCGATCCAAAACGGCCGTCAAACGCTCATACGAACTAACCCAAATCGTAGCTTTTCCTATGAATTCAAAGAAAGATGCGTTTCCCTCCAAAGTCATTTGCCCTTGGATATTCGGCACCACATTGAAAAACGAATGATTGTTTACCGACAATTGTGACGCTGCATCAAACGTTCGAATCGACTCTACCTCATCCCCAAAAAACTCAATACGGAAAGGGAAATCGTTCGCATAGGAATACACGTCTACGATTCCACCTCGAATGGAAAACTGTCCAGGTTCGTACACAAAATCAACGCGTTCGAAATGGTATTCAAGCAATAATTCGTTTATGAAATCAATCGAATAGGTTTTGCCTACTTCCACGCGAAGTGTATGCTCAATCAATTTTTTCTTCGTCGGAACTTTCTCAAAAAGTGCTTCGGGATAACTAACAATCCACGTATTATTTCCGTTGGCGATGCGCTCCAACACTTCAGCTCGTGTGACCACATTTGCGTTATCTGTCTCTTCGAGTTGATAAGGAACACGGTACGAAGCCGGGTAAAAAAGAATGCGTTTATCCTCAGGAAAAAGACCTTCCAAATCGTTTAAGAAATAAGCCGCTTCTTCCTTGTCGTTGAGTAAGAAAAGATGGTGACCCGGGATTTGTTGTGCCACCGCAGCAGCCGATAAACTTTTGGAGGAACCCACTAAACCTTTCCAATGAACACGCGCCTTCGCCTGACTCAACGCTTGTGCGGTTTGGTCAATACCTTCGACTTGTGCGATTTTTTGCAGAAAAGCTGCTAATTCCATGAGGGCTGTAAAAATAGGGAAATATTGGGAATGGAAGCATGGACAAGGAAAAAAGGAAAGGTCAACTTCTGCTTTCACCACTTAAAAATGTGTGAGTTCATGTGCCAAAATGAAGAAATAATTACTAATTTAAACCATTCAAAAACAACCGCATGCAGCGAGTTAACACTTCAAAAGCAACCATTACCTTTTCTTGCGACCAAGAATGGAACGAAATGACACCGACTGAAAAAGGACGTTATTGTTCGGTTTGCACGAAGGAAGTGATAGATTTCACGCGTTTTTCATCGGAAGAAATGCAGCGCTATCAAGCTAATAACCAGCAAATGTGTGGGCGGTTTTTACCCGAACAAGTGGATTTGAGTCTCGTGAAACCCATTTCAATTGCACCGCATCTTCGCTTTTTTGCGTTTGTTTCAGGGCTGTTTTTTTCATCACATTCATCGAATGCACAAAGTAATCGAACGGATGTGCCAAAAATGGAATTAACAACGAATTATGAGCCAGCTTTTGAAGAAACAGTTGTTATGCCTAAAGACTCCATCACAAAAGTGAAAGCAACTTCGAAAAGCACTCACAAAAAGCCATATCGAAGAAAAAAATACCGTGTTTATTACACAAAAAAATTTCCATTTGTAAAGATAGTGCGCGTTCGACATATTGTTGGGAAGGTTATGTTTGTGAAATTTTAAAAATTCACTTCGTTATTTTTTTGATTAACATTCGTTAACGAACTAATAATCAACCTTGTCTAAGTAGTATGCCTATGAAAACAATTACTCTATTGGCTGTTATTTTACTCAACAATTATATAATTACAGCGCAAATTCCATCGTATTTACCTACAGACAGTCTTCAAGGGTGGTGGCCTTTTTCAGGAAATGCAAATGACGAAAGTGGGAATGGAAATTCAGGTGCCGTTCACAATGCCAACTTAATCGAAGATCGATTTGGAAACCTTCAAAGTGCTTATGCTTTCAATGGTGTTGATTCCTACATACGTTGTTTGTACGCAGGACCAACCGACACAACCGCCCGTACTTTTTCATTTTGGATGAAAGCAGATAGTTTGACTTCTACTGCTGACAATTGCATTTTAAGCTATGGTGAAAACCTATCAAACGCAAACGGTAAAATCTTAACGATTAATTACAATGGTGTGATGTGTCCAGGAATCGGACT
>CAZHPL010000002.1:29124-49107 GCA_964534495.1 uncultured Lishizhenia sp. | reverse complement strand
GCAATTTGATTAAACATCAAAAACCAAATACAGATAGCAACCAATGGATTCACGCTGTTTTTGTAATTCAAAATAGGTCGATTCAATCCGTTAAAATGTATAGAAATGGTTTACTTCAAGAAGCTTGTTTTGCTAGTCCTGATATTTACCCGATGCAAACGACAGCTCAAAATCCAATCACTTTTGGTGTCTCACATGATTTAACCATTGCTCAACCTGGCTATTTTAAAGGAAATCTAGATGATATAGCCATTTGGAATAGACAGCTTTCCGATGCAGAAATCCTTCAATTGTATACTGATACAAAAGCCGGTTTGGAAGAAAATGAAACATATCAGTATTTATTCCCAAATCCTACGAACAACTATATATATTTACCCGAAATCAAGCCATTAGATTCTATTCAGATTCGAGACTTGAGCGGAAGAGCAATCGAAACATTTGAAATTGAAAATGGGAACAAAATCAAGTTTGAAGAATTAAAAAAAGGAATCTATTTCATTCAAACAAAAACGAATAGGTATCGATTTATTGTGGAATAAAATGGTTTTTGTAAACTTGGTAAATTATTGTTTTCCATGCCAACCTTACTGACTGCTTCTTTCATCCAAAAAATTCTAAAACCTAGAGAAAAATTTGCTCACAAAGGCACTTTTGGTCATGCTTTATTGCTTGCAGGGAGCAAAGGAAAAATGGGTGCAGCCGTCATTGCCTCCAAGGCTTGCTTGCGAAGTGGAACAGGTTTATTGACCGTACATGTACCAACTTGTGGAACAACCATTCTACAGACTTCGATACCTGAAGCAATGGTAAGTGAAGACACTAATCCTTCATTCATAGCTGATTTGCCAGAAGATTTACACCGATTTTCAGCAATTGGAGTTGGCCCTGGAATTGGAACAGAACGCGATACTGAGCTCTTGTTGCATGCTTTTCTTGATTTAATTCAATCACCAATTGTCGTTGATGCTGATGCTCTTAATGCGATTGCACTTGACAAACGATTATTGGCAAAACTTCCTGAAAATGCCATCTTAACGCAACATCCAAAAGAATTTGAACGATTAATAGGAAATACTTGGACCAATCGGGAAGAACGTACCGAAATACAAGTCCAATTTTCTCGAAAAAACAAAGTAATCGTTGTTTTAAAAGATGCTGAAACGGTGATTTCTACACCTGATGGAAAACTATTTCAAAACACCACAGGAAATCCGGGCATGGCCAAAGGTGGAAGTGGTGATGCGTTAACTGGCATGATTACGGCATTTTTGGCACAAGCATATTCACCAATAGAAGCAGCACAGTTAGCTGTTTACTTGCATGGTTTGGCGGGAGATTTAGCTGTTTCAACTTTCAGTGAACATGCTTTGTTAGTTAGCGATTTGATTGATTTCATTCCAAAGGCTTTTCAAAAGATAGAAACCTTTACTCCCAATGGACTTTTCGATACTTACAAACCCAAAGGATTTTCCACAATTAGTCCTTATTTGATGGTCAAAAATCCACGTTCGTACATAGCGTTTTTACAAAAAGCACTATTTGCAGAAGTACTAGACATTACCACAGATGACACCCATGAAATCCGAAATGCCATTCTTCAAATAGGTGAAAGTTGTTTTATGATTTCACCAGCGAATCCGCCCTTTGAAGCAGCTTCCACTTCGTTTTACTTATATGTAAATGATGTTGATTCGTTTTACAAACATGCAATTGATAACGGAGCTACTTCGATTTTTGAACCCGCAGATATGCCTTACCAAGATCGCCAAGCAGGCATACAAGACGAAGAAGGAATTTATTGGTGGATTTCCAAAAGATTGGTGGAGAAAAATTATTAGAAGAAGTGGTTTTAGCTACTTCACCACCTCAAATTTCACTACGATCGATTGCAGTAGTTGCTTGTGCAAACTAGGATTATGAAGGTAAAAATACAAGTGGCGTGCATGGTGTAACTCTTTGATTTGACGAGGTGAAAACTCAAGTGTGTACACAATTTTATTCCAAGCACGCGGCTTGAATTTCTCCACAAAACTTGGACGAATAGCTTTGAAAAGTGTCCAATTTTTACTGAGCCAAATGGTTTTCTTTAAATTTAAAAGTAAGTCACCTGTTTGAGCTAAATCACGTTTACGCTTACAAAACAATTCCGCGGACAGTTGCACTCGGAATTTCTTTACTTTTTTCGGATTTAACGCAAATGAGGATAAATAAAACATCCGTTCATTCAGTGCTTTTTCAGAAGATGAAATTTCTTTTTCAGACGCAATGCGCCAATGTTCACTTCCTACCCATTTTCCTTGTGCCTCTTGAGGAATCAACTTGTTTTGGTGCAGTGTGTATTGACTAAAATATTGGTACAAATGCAATTGCTGCTTCAACCATTTTTTGCGAGGATTGGAAGAAATAGGACGCAATTTAAATTCAGGGGTAACTACGTACAATTGATTGGAAAGTAGAATTGTATCGTCTTTAAAAACATCGCTTGTTCTTAGCTTGTTGGTCGTGTAAACCAAGGTGCGTTTACTGAAAAAAGGTGTCGAAAAAACAAGTTCTTTTCCTACAAATGCTGTGGAATCAGGTAAAGCGACTTTGTATTTTGTTTGTAGTAAATTGATTATTGATGGCGTCACATCCAAATGCGAAACGACAGCACGCGAATGAAAGGATTTCTTCAATAAAGGTGAAAAAATAACCAAAGGAACATTGTATTTTGCCATTGGATTAGCATTGTATAATTCCGTTCCGTGGTCTCCAGTAATGATAAAAATCGTGTTTTCATAATCGAATTTTTTCTTCCAAACTTCGAAAAATGCTCGCAATTGATCGTCCACATAACGAAAAGCACCAAACCCACCTGCTTGACTTTTAATGAGTTCGCGTTCCTTCGTATCTTTTATTGAATCAGCATTTTGACTCACCAAATGGGTATAATAATCTTTATTCGGGTAAATAAATGGGTCGTGAGAACTAATGGTCAAAAACACATCCAAACGTCTTTTGTGACTTAGATTTTGTGTTGAATCATCCAAAAACGCTTGTTTAAACAAATCTTCGTCCGGATATCCCCATGGACTATTGACTTCAGCAGCATGTTTTGTACAGGATTCCGACCAATGATCGACAAGATAATCCACGTTGTGATAATTCATAAAACCACGCATACTCAAGTATTCCAAGGGAACGCCACAATAAAAGCGCGAATAATAATCTTTCTTTAGCAAAGACATCAAGGACCAGTGATTCGGATACTGAATTTGTTGAAATGCGATACCATCCATGACATTTGGAACGGAACACAAAAGTGCTGGAAGAACATTGTGTGTGCGTTGACTCGTAGAAAAAGTGTTCGGGAAATACAAACTTTTTTTCGACAATGAATCCATAAATGGCATAATGATACCCGTTCGTTCACCTCGTTCGCCGTACATATCCGACGACATACTTTCACAAATAATGATGACAATATGAGGCGGTTTTCCATCAGACGTTTTATTGAAAAAGGGAGCCAAAGCACTTTTTTCATCTACTGCTTTCCACAAGGGAAATAAATGCGAATTATGGTGTTGCCTTCCGTAAAAATCAGGTGTTAAATCCTTAAAATCAACTTGGTATATTTCTTTGAACTCTTTTTCAGGTGCCAATAAATAAGCGGAAGAACGCGAAATAAAAAATACCAAACGATTATTTCGCAAGGCTTCTAACGGTTGATTGTCTTCATTTTCATAGGCAATAAAAGGAAAAATGAAAACAGAACCAACACCAAGAAAAATCAAAGCAAGCAGTACTCTGCGCGTTATGAAAGGTTTGAGTTTCCCTATTAAGTAAGCAATTCCCACAAATGCAGTAAACAGTCCTAAAAGCGATAAAATGGTGGGTGCATTTAAGCGTTGTTCTATACCAGCAATCATCCAGATTTCCTTCCAAGAAAACAGAAAAACGGCTTCGTCGAGCGGTTCATGTGAAACAAGAAAATATTGATCGAGTACAATGTTTAAAAAGAGTAAATGAAAGGCTATAAAGGCAGCAAACCAAGTGGCTCTTTTTTTGAAAAGCATAGCCATAGAACCAAAAAACAACCAAGATGCAAGGCAAAAAATCAAATCCTGAATAAATCCAGGAAAAAGCATTGAAAATGGAAATTGATATCCTTCCCATGCGGCTGCTAGACTATTGATATAGAAACGAAAAGCTAGAAAAAAAGGCAACATAGCCCAAAACCAATTACTTGTATCCTTAAGGGTTTCCTTCCACTTTTCCACGCCCGAAATTAAGGAATTGTTTTTGGAATGTTACTGAAATATAAATGCTATTTGAGAATTTGCTAACATAGGAAATCTAACACGCTCCGTTAGAGATCATAATCAGCGCTTTAGTTTAACTGGCATTAAGGTTTATTGTCATTCTTTTTGTTTGATCAAAAAGAATCACCTCACAGAAACAGCGAAGCTAAAAAATCAAGGCTGGGTATTTCTATTTTGTTCGCAAATCTTGCTTCAATAAGCTATTTCTCCTTGCAGTCGAAATGACAATTAGAGGAGTTATAAAGCGAAGTCGTTCCGAACGAATGTGAGGAATATAAAGATAAAAAGCTCAAAAAGAACTATTTCAGTTCAGGAGCAAAACCATGAAATTCAAGGCCGATTGTTTTCGCCTTCGCTTTTCCATTCTTCCTTGATTTTGTCCGTTAATAAAATTGCACTGATAAAGCCTGTTTTTAACATTTAGTGCTTGATTTTTATAAATGTAAATCTCTAAATTTATAAAGCAATTTTCACCCGCTTTTTCAGAATCCTATGGCAACACGAAACGCTTGGCTCGTTTTATTTTTAGCTTTCCTTTTTCAGGTAAAAGGGCAAACTTCAACTTACAAAGTGGGGGTTGCTCGAACAGATATTACCATTTTCAAAAAAGGCGCGGGAATGTTGGGTTATAGCATGTCATTTAATGTATCAGAAGGAATTGCAACACGCTTGTACGCACGTTCCTTTGTTTTGGAAGATGCGATGAAACACAAAGTAGTTATTGTGGAATGTGAACTTGCTTTTGTACCTTCCGAATTGAAGCAAGCCATTGTTTTAGAACTGCAAAAAAACAATGCCACAAAAGACATAACAGAGGAGAACTTCATTTTAATGGCGCAACACACCCACAGTGGACCAGCAGGGTTTTGTCATTATGCCGCTTACAACATGTCCGTTCCTGGATTCATTCCTGAAATTTTTGATCATTTAACCAAGCAAATTTCAACCTCAATCATTGAAGCCAATTCAAATCTTAGACCTTGCCGTATTAAGCTCAATAAAGGTTTTTTTCCTGATGATTGGGAAGTTGCCTTCAACCGTTCATTGGCTGCTTACAACCGCAATCCAGATGTGGTCAAGCAAACATTTGAAAACCGACACAAAGCCGTTAATCGCGAAATGACCTTGATGCATTTTGTTGGTGAACAAGACTTTCCGATAGGTTCCATCAATTGGTTCGGGGTGCATGCAACCAGTCTTTCTAACGACAACAAGCTGATTAATGCGGACAATAAAGGCTACGCTTCCTTATTTTTGGAAGATTACTACAAATCAAAAAATGCGAATTACGTTGGTGCGTTTGCACAAGGAACTGCTGGTGACGTTACACCCAAATTTGTGTATAACCCCAAAAGACATTGGCAACGAGGTTATTGGGAAGGAAAATTTCCTGACGATGTTGAAAGTGCGAAGTACAATGGTGATTTACAGTACAAAAAAGCAAAAGAAATTATTGAAAACACGGAACAGAAAGAGGTACGTGAAGGTCTCATTCATTGTGCGATGCGTTATTATGATTTTTCAAAAATCAAAATTGACACAATGTATTCGCATACAGCAGACATCAAAACAACAGGCCCTTCTTGTATTGGTATGACGATGTTGGGAGGCGCACTTATGGACGGTCCTGCTGCATCGCCATTCGTAGTTACAGTTGGTAAATTTTGGATCAAAATGATTCGAAAAGCGGAAATAGCTCGTTCCCATTTAATCGATGATGAAAAATCAGATCGTATTAAAAGAAAGTATCGTGTTCAAGGCGTGAAACCTGTTGCTTTAGAAACGGGAGAAAAACGTTTGTTGGGAACAGCTGATATCAAAAATCACGTTTTACCTGCCTTTGCAGACCCAACAATTGCAGCCTTCAAGCATTTTCACAGAAAAGGAGCTTTGAAAGAACATACGTGGTCGCCTCAAATTTTACCGATTCAATTGGTGCAAATTGGCGATGTGGTGCTAGTTGCTTTGCCCTTTGAAATCACTACAACGGCAGGCAGAAGACTAAAAAAAGGATTGGAAAACCTATACGCACATTCTGGTGAAAATGTACAAGAGTTAATTCTTTGTCCTTATGCCAACTCCTATTCTGGATACATGACGACGTTTGAAGAATACCAAGAACAATTATACGAAGGAGGTCATACGGTTTTTGGAGAATACAGCTTGGCTGCTTTGCAAACTGTGTTTAAAGATTTATTCCGTACGCGCCATATTCCCTTTCACTTGGAAGACAAGAAGATTGTACCGCCAGTATTTAGTACAAAAGAGCTAGGAAAAAGGAGTTTTTAGTGATTTTTATCACGTAAAAATTCAATGGTTTCCTGAATTCCTTGATTTAATGGCGTAATACAATATCCTAGTTCATTCATTGCTTTTTGAGAACTTACTTCCCAATTAAATTTGCCCTTAGCAATCCACTTAGGTGTGATTTTTGGTTCTATATTAAAACCGTTAGCCTTTAGCAATTGGAAATATGCTATTTGTTTCTGAATCCAAAAAGGGGTAACAAACATTTTCCGATTAATTCCTGCAAGTTTTTTTAATTGATCAAATAGATCGAAATATGTACAATTTTCCCCGCCTAAAATATACGTTTGTCCACTTTTTCCCCTTTCCATTGCTTGTATATGTCCAAGAGCAACATCTTTTACAAATGCATAATTTCCTATTTCCTTTCCTGAACCTGGAATGATGCGCCAATTATCAAATAAGAATTTTTTGAATAGAAGTGTCACCGAACTTTCTGGACCAACTAAAACAGGACCGTAAACACGTGTAGGTGAAACGATCACGATATTCATTGACTTTTCCAACACAAACTCTTTCACTCTAAGTTCCATTAATGCTTTCGAGCTTTCGTATTCATTAAAAAAATCAACTTCACGTGTTTTATGCTCATCCACCATTCCTGAAATCGAAGGACCAAAAGAGCCTGCACTACTAGTAACCACAATTTTCTTAACACCAAGTAAATAAGCTACTTTCAATACATTTTGAGTGCCTTTGACATTCGTTTCAAAATATTCAGATGGGTTTTTCAGCCAAACTTTTGCATTTGCTGCAAGGTGATAAACTTGTTCACAGTCTTGCATTGCACTCATAATCGTACTTATGTTGTTGATTTCTCCCTTAAAATATACAATGTCAGGACTTTGAAAAGGTAATTTTCTACTAGATCGAGTTAATATATGAATGGTATACTTTTTATCCAATAAATACTTAACTAAATAAACACCAATACTGCTGGTTGCTCCTGTCACAAATACTTTCATTATCAATTACAGATTTTATTTAACCAATTTTGAATTTGAATTGCTGTCCACTCAGGCTCATCTAGTGTTATACTATGTCCTGCTTTCTCATGCCATATTAAATCTGCACCAAAAAACCGACTAGATTTTTCAATACACCTTTCGCATACAAGTCTATCTGATTTTGATCCTATCATCAATAATGGAATATTCAACTGAGGCTTTATTTTCACGTGATACCTTAACCCTGCCATTGATTGCCTTAAAATATTTATTCGAGTCATCTTATTCTTTTGTTGAAATGATATCCATTCTTCAAGGTGCTGTTGCTGGAAAGAATTATAGTTGGCATTAATCTTAATGAGTATGCTTTCTCGTTTTTCGACTTTCAATGCAAAAATCAATTGAATTACTTCTTTCCAAATACTTGGACGAACTCGTTCATTAAACGGACAAATACCTTTGAAAGAACTACTTACCATTATCATCGCCTCAAAATCTTTATGAAATCGATTAATCCAATCCATTGCAACTACCCCTCCTAATGAACTAGCTAATAAAATATTGGTCTTGTTATTATCAATACCCGTCCTGATTCTTAAAAAATCCACTATGTTCGAAATTCTCGTTGGTGATTTCTGATCGCAATAGATACCTGAACCAGGTAAATCAATAAATTTCACCTCTAATCCCTGCATATTTTTACTCAAAAACAATGGGAATTCACCCCAATGTCTTGAATCTCTCATCATACCACGAATCAAATAAATTACAATCGGTTTTTTCATTTCCGCCATTTTATATAATGAATTTCAGGGTGGTATTTTAAAGCCGTTAAACTATTGGCCCAAGCCATAGCAACATGCACAAGAAAAGCTATCCATATGGTTTGAGATTCAATAGTTAAGACACACAAAACAATTCCTAACGGTATGGCTCCCAGCGTCTCATCCATTCCTTTTGGTATATGTGTTGCTGAATAGAGTGCAGTATTTATTACAATGGTTGGCCAATATCCTAACACAGGTAATAATGGAAAAAGCAATGTTCCTCTAAATAGTAATTCATAACCAAATAAATACAAAGCCCAGCTTATCATGTTGATATAAAAGACATTTTCTGTCCAAAGTGCTGTTCTAATTTGTGGGTAATTAACAAAGTTTTTTGGTTTTTTTGCTGAAAAAACAGCCAAAGGAATTACGACTATACAAAGAGAAATTGTCCAAAAAACTGTAAATAGAAACTTTGAAGAGACAACGTTCAATCCCAAAAAAGCATTTTGCTTAAATCCCAGAACTAAACTTGTAATCAAAACGGGAATTACTCCCATACTAAAAAAACCGACTAACCTATTGAATACAATTCTATTGACTTGAAAATGCTTTGGGCTACTCCGTTCAATTATTGAACTAATTCTACTAGAATGTGCTATAAACCAATAGATAACAAATGAAATTAAAGCTAAACCGATTGGTAAACAAGTAGCTAAATCATGCGAGGAGAATGCAGGAATAGTAAAAAACATTATTTGGATTTTTTAAGTAATAAAATAAGGAAAGTCATGGGTACTAATATTCTTAAAACAGAAAGCACTTTTCCAAGAAGACCTTGTATTGTCTTAAAGCGACGTTTTTTTAACTGACGAATAATCATTCTTGCTGATTGTTCTCGGGTAAAAGTAAAAAACGCACTTCTTTTGGGTATTGAAATGTATAGACCTCTTGCATTTAATGCCTTTTTTGAATCCTCATTTTGGGTAAAAGACAAATAAGAAATCCCAACGAAAACCTTTTTCCTCTTTGCTTCAATTGCTAAACTCTGTGCGAAATTTGTCAAAGCTGCTTTCGATGCACCATACAAACCATATTCTGGCAAGCCTACAAAAGATGCAATGCTCGAAATAAAAAAAACAGAACCTTTTGTTCGAATCAGATATGGCATACAATAATTGGTCATGTAAATGGCTCCTTTCAAGTTGGTGTCAATGACAGCGTCAATTACATTTGCCTGCGCATCATCGATTTCACACTGAGCAGAAATACCTGCATTATTGATCAATACATCAATCCGCGTAAAAGAATAATTCACTTGTTCAATGACTTTTTTGCAATTGATTGCTGATGTTATATCGGCTTGTATGGGCAAAAATCGAGTGCCAAAAATGGAGAACTCTTGTTTAGCTGCTTTGAGCCGCTCATCATTTCTTCCTGTAATGGCAACAATTGCTCCACCATAAAGAAATTGTCTTGTCAATTCCAATCCAATACCTGAAGAGCCTCCAGTAATTAGAATTACTTTGTCTAAAAACTTCATTTTAACATTCCATTATGCATGAACCAAATCATACAATTTTGCATGCCTATTTCAATCGGGTTTTGAGGTAAATTCAATTCTTGAACGGCTTTTTCTGATGTGAAATATTGACGTTGGATTGCACTTTTTGCCATGGAATAACTCAGTTTCGGCGGACGATTGGTTACTCTTGCTAAAAACGACTGAATACAACCAAGCAGTAAGGTTAGCCAACTCGGAGCATAATAAAGCGATTGAGTATTTGAAGTTAACGTTGCCGCTCGATTTAAAAACTCTTTGAAGGTCAAATTTTCATTGCCTACAATGTAGCATTCCCCAACATTTCCCATGGACAGTGCATTCACTACGGCAACAGCTACATCTTCTGTGTTCACAAAGTTTTTACCTCCAGCTGTATATGCTGGCAATTGACCATTCAAGAAGGAAAGTAAAATCTTCCCAGAAGAAGGAGCTGAGTCATACGGTCCAATCATGAATGTGGGATTAATGATTAACACTGGAAAAGCGCTTTCTCTATATTGTTCAAGAAGCCATGATTGAGCAGCATGTTTACTCCAAACATAATCCAAGGTAGAATCCTCTGGTTTAATTTCAGTTCGCTCATCTGCTGGTGATAATCTCGTTCCATTTCCAAATGAACTCGCAGAACCAATATGAATAAAACGTTTTATACCCAATTCTTTAGCAACTTGAGCGACGTTTTTTGTGCCATCTAGGTTTACTTTGTACAAAATTGGATTTTTCCTTGGCCAAACGGATGTTGAAGCAGCAATATGAATGACAAAGTCAGCGCCGTTCATAGCCCGTCGTAAGCTCTCCACATTCAAAATATCACCTTCGATTCTTTCAATTGGAAAAGTGGAAATCGTTGTCGACTTTTCAATCGATTGAACAAGCGCCACGACTTGAATGTCCCGTTTTAGTAATTCCTTACAAACGCACGTCCCAAGCATTCCATCAGCTCCGGTTACAAACACCTTCATAGTTACAGTAAATTGATACTGTAAAAGTGCTTGCGAATAACACAACCATCTAAACGGAATTAACCAAACCCAAAAACACTACTGGTAAAATACACAACAAAACAGCATACAAATTGCGTATTTCAAATAAAATGCGTGATAAAAAAGCAAATACTGCAAATAGACAACTATAACTTGCGAAATATACTACTGGCAATCAAAAAATGTGCGGTAATCAATTGTTGAAGTCCAAATCCGCTTCGATTTTACGTTTGAACGACTGCATCATTTTTTCGGTTTCAAAGAAAAAGTTGTTTCTAAGCTTTTCATTTACAATGCTCATTATGCTTGAATTGGCTAATTGTTTGTCCAATATTTGACGAGCATCTGCCACATACGCCTCATCACTCGTGTTCAAAAAATTCATGATATTATGCGTAATGAAAATACCTTTCGTTTCTTGACTTTCATAATAAAAGGTCGTATCTGAATTAATGGTTTCATTCAAATACATATTAAACTCATTTCCCGAAGCAGGTGGTTGAGTGCCATAAATGTATTTCTTTCCTACTTCCGCTTGGTCTTTTAAATGGCGATTAAACATCATTGCACGGCCGCACAAAAACAAGGCATAGGATGGGTCTTCCAGCATGTGTGCCTCGTAATAGTATAGGATTTGACGCATAAAACCACGCATCAATTCGGGATCATAAATTTCAACAGAAGTTATTTGATTATAGCGCCACAAAATTTCTTTACCTAATTCAAACGCCCGTTCTGTGGTCTTTTCGTGCCGGAATTGTTGGTTTTTATAATCACTTATTTGCAAATGTGTTTTCGCCCAAAAAAACAAACGAAAACGTACCAATTGAGGAAAATTAAGTAATTGAAAGAAATGCGTATTATTTACAGATAAAATGATTTTTGAATCTTTCATTTTATACAATTGGTCGATGGAGCGTAAAATTCCTTCCAAGTAACTTTCAAGGCTAAAATCATAGGTGTTTAAAGGTGTATACGAAAAGACAACCTGCCCCTTATCCAAATTGATGAGCGCATCAAAAGAAATATTGAAATGCTTGCAAAGCTTTTGAATTTCGTGAATGGTTAAAGCTGTTTCTCCTCTAAATCTACGATAAACCGCATCTTGACTTAAATGAAGAACTTCAGAGAGTGCATTTCCAATAGAATCTTTCCCATCAATTTTGTCCTTTATCATTTGAAAAAGAACCGCTTGTATATCGATTTTCATTCGAATTAAAACTTATAGAACCACGTACACATTGGGAAAGGGAAGGAATTTGAATTCACTTTATTTCTACTCAAAATTCCTGCTAATGAAATTTGGAATGCTCTGTGTTCGTTTTTCTGGAAACGCATTCCAGGCATCAACATCAAGAAAGTAGTTACTGTTTTTGTATTGGTAACAGTAGTACTTCCTCCTGTGTATGTGCCTGATACTGGGTCATACGTTCCAGGGTTATATGTGTAAACATTTTCTGTGCTTGGACTAAAGCCTAACATTGAATCAAAAACCAAACTGGCTTTGCTTCCCACTTTAGTAATTCCTGCAAAAGAAATAATGGGTGCTTTACTGGCTGGAATTGTACGCGTAAAATAAGCAGGAGTCGCAGGTTCCACGTAATAACCAGGTTCATACACTTGTTCTTTTTCACCTGTTCTGAAATAGCCATATCCGACTGAAACCGTGAAATTAGACATGCGATTTCCAACAGTCATTGACCCCCAATGTAAACCACCAAAACCTCTACCACCCGCCAAATAACCAGACGTTCCCAACATACTTCCTAAAGAGAAATTGATGTTTTCGTTGTGCGATGGAAATGTATATTTTCCTACGATAAAAAATGGACTTGCAATCCAAGTGGTCATTACACCTAACGAAAGTCGATTGTTCACTGCAAAATGAACTTCCGGACCGTACAAGTTAATCACTGCGTAATTTTCTCCTTTTTGAAGCGGAAAAGCATTCGCTGTAAATTGATAGCGCGTCGTAAATGGGCCACTCTCACGAAATTCACCATTGACAATTTGTTTGTAGTTTTCAATTTTCTTGATGGTACGAATATCCGATTTTAGAATGAACATTTTCCCTAAAGCTTCGGTCATGATTAAGATTTCACGGCCATCATCACTTAAAATTTTGCCAATGTATTCTTTACCATCATTTTTTGTAACGACATACGTGTTGGTATCAGCCTGATTGGCTGGATTTAATTGTGCATTCGCTTGATTTGAAAAGAGAAAGAAGGCTAAAAGCGCAAAAAGTGGAAGTAGTTTTTTCATAAATCGGTTTTTGTATTAACGATTACAAAGATACAATATTATGCCTCTTCGGTATAACTTCGATGGACTCGGCGAGAAATGGACGTCATCACCTCATACGGAATGGTATCCATTTTTTTTGCGAATTGTTCTAATGTTTGATTGGCTCCAATAATTTCAACCTCATCGCCTTCTTTTACATCTTTTTCCGAAACATCAACCATAATCATGTCCATGCAAACACGTCCAAGTGTTGGGCAATATTTCCCTCCAATATACACGCCGCCTTTGCCATTGCTTAAACTCCTTCTGAAACCATCGGCATAACCAACGGGAACAATAGCAATTTGCATTTTTTTATCCGCCACAAAAGTCCTTGAATAACCAATGCTTTCTCCTTTCTTAATGAATTTCACTTGCGAAACCTCGCTTTTCCATTGTAAAACAGGAAGTAATTGCTTCGCAAATTTTGGGTTCGCAGAAATGCCGTACATCCCAATACCCAAACGCACCATGTCAAACGGTTGCTGTGCAAAGGAAGCCGTCCCTTCTGAATTTAAAAGATGTGCAATGATTGGATTCGGGAAATGCTTTTTCAATTTATTGACAATTTCACCAAAGCGCTGCATTTGCCATTGGGTAAAACGCTTATCGCGCAAGTTATCCGCATCCGCTAAATGGGAATAAACACCTGCGACATAAATTTCAGGTTGTGCATCAATCAATTCAACTAAGCGATTCAAATCTTCAGGGTCAAATCCCAAGCGGTGCATTCCCGTATCAAATTTTAGGTGCACAGGAAAACCAGTAACGCCGTTAGCAATTAATACTGAAATCAAATCCTCCAATTGCTGAAAGGAGTAAATCGCAGGTTGTAAATCGTTTTCAATGCAAGCATCAAAGCCATCTTCATCGGGATTCATGACCAAAATGGGTAGTTGAATGCCGCTATTTCTCAACTCAACGCCTTCATCCGCGTATGCTACACCCAAATAATGGACTCCAATTTTTTGTAAATGCTGAGCTATTTTTTCCAAACCTGCACCGTAGGATTGTGCTTTTACCATCGCTAGCACCTTGGTATCAAAAGGTATTTGTTCTTTAAAAACGGAAACATTATGCTGTAAAGCCGACAAATTATAGATAACCTGCGTTTTATGCTTTTTCAATTTCAATTGCTGTGCTTGCTTTTCCATGTGTGCCGCACGTGAACCCTTCAACAAAACAACTGCATCCGTAATAGCTAGACGTTTCACATCTGGATTTTTCTCAATGATGACTTCCTGCGGATGAAACGAAGCAATTTCCTTTTCAATTTCAGCTCGTTTTCCAATTAATTCATCATCCATACCAACGACAACAATTCGCTTTCTATCACCTGCTATGGAAAGTTGATATTCCAATGAAAGTCGCAAAGCGTCAATGTCCAAGTTGTAAGTATCATTTATAATTAAAGCGTTATCTCGACCTTCAAATGTTTCGAGACGAAGCGCTAATCGTGGGAGTTGAGGGATTTTTTGCAATTCAAGTTTTCCAAGCCATTTCGCAGTTGAAATAGCTATCGAAGCAGAAGCCAAACTTCCTTTATCTTTGAAGGGAACCAAGGCTAATTCGTTTTGAATTTCACCACTTGTCACCCGTTGTCCTTTGATCGCTTTAAGTTGCTTTTCGCTCAATAAAATACCGTGACCAACGATGCATGTTTTCACACTTTTGAAGAGTTTTAATTTCTCTTCCAAGTGTTGTTCGTAGGACTGAAAATTCTCCTCATGCGCCTTTCCCATTGCTGTTAGAATTCCAATAGTTGGTTGAATCATCAACTCCAACTCTTCCATTTCATTGGGTTTTGAAATTCCTGCTTCAATGATGGCTAAATCACAATCAGCATGGAGATTCAATAAGGAAAGGGCAACGCCCAATTGAGAATTATAACTTTTGGGACTTTTCACAATGCGCAAAGAACTGGAAAGTAAAAAACTCAACCATTCTTTGACCGTTGTTTTTCCAACGCTTCCTGTAATGGCAATCACCGGAAAATGAAACTGTTTGCGATGATACGCCGCTAAATTTTGCAGTGCTTTTAAGCTATTGTCTACTAAAAAATAACAAGCATCTGCGAACTGCAAACACGTTTTGTCATCCACAACAAAACAACGGATTCCTTTTTCGTAAGCTTCTTCAATAAAATCATGTCCATTTCTAAACTGACCATGAAGCGCAAAAAAAACTTGGTGTTCGTTCGAATAGATTTTTCGTGTGTCAAATTGTACCTGATCCACACGACCATGCAAAGGCCCTGAAAGGTGTGTTCCGTTGATAGCGGTACAAAAATCGGCGTACGAAAGTTCTAATTTCACTCTTTAGCAGCATTATAGCACGAACGACAGAGCGGTTTATATTTTTCAACTGCACCAACTAAAACTTGGCCGTCTTCTCTCACCGTTCGATGCGAATACATAGCTAAATTACCACAAGAAACGCAAATGGCATGCACTTTCGTCACATATTCTGCAATAGCCAATAATTGAGGCATAGGACCAAACGGAATTCCTTTGTAATCCATATCCAAACCGGCAAGTACAACACGAACGCCGTTGTTGGCAAGACGATTACACACTTCAATTAATTCTTCATCAAAAAACTGAGCTTCATCTATTGCAACCACTTGCTCTTTGTTCCATTTTTCCCAAATTTCGGCTGCACTTTTAACAATTTCCGCATGAAATTCTGTTCCTTTATGACTCACTACTTTTTTCTTACTGTAGCGATCATCAATCTCAGGTTTAAACATAACAAGTGTTTGATTGGCAAATTCTGCTCTACGAATGCGACGGATTAATTCTTCCGTTTTACCAGAGAACATGCTCCCACAAATTACTTCAATCCAACCATTTTGTCTGCCCTCCCCCGGAAATTGTTCTAAAAACATACTTTCAAATTGTTAACATTTATTTTAATAAGTAATCCAAACTCGTTCGTTCAGACTTTCTCCTTGTGACTAAATTTGGAGTTTAAAAGTCGCTAAATCCTTTAAAACAGCAAGTATGAGGTTAGCAACTTTGCTTATTTGTTGAAAAAAACAATTTGAATTATGAAAGCTTTGATTTCTTCGATTGACGCCTTGTTGGCAAAAGTGGATAACGGAACCATTTCTCTACAGGAATTGGAATTAGTGGTGGATGACGCACGCGAATTGTATGAACGTTTAGTGGTTTTACGCTATAAAGTTTACGAGGAAGGTGTTTTGGGTACTAGGCCTAGTGTAGTAGAAGCCGAAGTTGAAATGGCTCCCGTTGAGGCTGCGCCAATCCAAGAAGAAACTACAAATTCGGAGGAAACTTCTTTTGAGTTTGATTTATTTGCTAGTGAAGTACCAGCTCCTGAAGCTCCAATTGCTGAAGCAGTAAGTGAAGTCATCGAAATGGAAGTGGAAGCACCAGCATTCGATTTAGCACCAGAACCAAGTGTGGAAGCGCCTGTAAACAATGAATGGCAAGCGGAAGAAACGACAGCGCAGGAAGAAGAATTGACAATAGAAGAAGAAGAATTGCCAATCGTGGAAGAACATCATTCCGTTTCTCACAGTGAAGAGGAAGTGGACGGAACGGTTTATGAAACGGTAACTGAGCACCACGAATTAGAAGAACAAACAGAAAATACACATTCATTTACGGAAGAAACAATTGTAACGAGTGCACCTATTCAGGAAGTAGCTCCACAAGTGGAAGAAGTCGTTGAAAAACCGTCGATCTCTTTCGGTAACTCCCATCCATTGGCTCCAGGTTTATTGCAAATCGCTAGAAATGTGCGCAGTAAATCCAATGTGATTCCACTTGAAAGTTTAGTAGGTTCATTTACCTTGAATGAAAAATTGTTGTTCATCAATGAATTGTTTGGTGGTTCAAGTGACAATTTCTCCAATGCTGTTAAAAAATTAGACAATCAACATAATCTTAGCGTTGCGATGGAAGCGATGGCAGAAATGGCAGCTAGTTATGGTTGGGACATGGAAAGTGAGACGATTGAGGAATTTATGCATAAAATTTGTCGTCGTTATGCGTTGGCTGGCGCTTAGTTTAGTCCTTTCTTTCAATGCTTTCGGGCAAATTAAAACAGCAAGAGAATACGCTAAAAAATTGTGTTCACCCGAGATGCATGGCCGAGGCTATGTGCAAAGTGGCGACTCGTTAGCTGCTTCTTTTATTGCGCTTACGTTTGAAAATTTAGGTTTAAAACCCGTAAATGGCACGTATTTTCAGTCTTTCCGTTTTCCCGTAAATACGTTTCCAGGCAAAATGGAAATCACGGTTGGAGAGAAAACATTATCTCCGGGCGTAGATTATATTGTGAACCCAAGTAGCGCGGGAAGTGATAAAACCTTGGAGATTGAGTATTTAACCGTTGAAAAACTGTACAAAGATGTTTTGAACCAAAGCAACTTTAGTAAGTCTAAAGTGTATGTTTTCAGGAATTATGGCTTTGGGGGCGATACGCTTAAAAAAACAAGTCAACGTTTAAAGTCGATTGCAAAAAATTACGCAGTTATTGAATTAGTTAAAGATAAATTGACTTGGTCGGTTAGCACGGAAACTTTGGGAAATGCGTACATACAAATCGAAGATTCTGTTTTTGATAAAAGTGCAACGAGCGTACATTTGGCAATAGATGCAAAGCTTGAAAATCACACAGCCCGTAACGTAATGGGATTTTTACCTGCAAAGAAAAAAACAAACAAAACCATTATCTTGTCTGCGCATTATGACCATTTGGGTCGTATGGGATTGAATACGTATTTTCCGGGTGGAAATGATAATGCAAGCGGGAATGCGATGTTGATACAACTGATTGACTATTTCCGTAAAAAGCCGTTAAAAAAATACAATATCCTTTTTGTAGCATTTGCAGGAGAAGAAATTGGTCTTTTGGGCTCAAAATACATGGTAGAACATCCGCCTATTGACTTAAAAAATGTTCGTTTTCTTTTGAATTTAGACATTATGGGAAGCGGTGAAGAAGGAATAACGGTAGTCAATTCCACATTGTTCCCGAAAGAATTTGCCTTACTAGAAAAACTAAATAATGAAGGTAAATACATGAGCCAAATTAAGAAACGTGGACCTGCTGCTAATTCAGACCATTATTTCTTTACCGAAGCAGGCGTTCCTGCATTTTTCTTTTACACCATGGGACCCAACAAACACTATCACGATGTTTTTGACACCTACGATGAATTGAGTTTCAAGGCTTTTGAGAACCTTTCTGTTTTAATTGAAAAATTTCTGAGCGGGCTGAAGTGAAATTTATGTTTTATTAAGTATCATAAATACCAAACGATTCTCTATACAACCAATTTCTACAATCTTCATAGTATCTTACCTATTATACACTCAAAGTAGCTTTTCATTTCTTTTTACAGCTTTATAATTAGCATTATGGGTACTTTTGCACCCAAATAAAAATCCTATTTACAATGACCAAAAATTATTTATTTGAAAAAAAGAATCTAGTTTTTCTAGTGCTTTTATTCATGTTTCCTTTCATAGGAAAAACGCAGTTAATGATAACTGAAATCATGTACAATCCACCAGAATCAGGAACAGATAGCCTTGAATTTATTGAGGTTTATAATTCTGGTTCTTCTGCAGTTGAAATGAATGGATACAATTTAGTTTTTGGAAATGCGGTTCGATACACTTTTTCATCATCCTTTTCTTTAACAGGAGGTTCAACCGTAGTTTTTGCAGTAAACGCAGGAGCTGTTCGACGAAATTTCAACCTTACATTTACTCCATTACAATGGACCAGTTCTGGATTAAGTAACACAAGTACAACAATCGTTTTAAGAAATCAAAGTAATGATACTTTAGACTTAGTTAACTATTTTGGAACATGGGTGCCAAGTACAAATGGAAATGGTGCTTCACTTTGTTTTTGTCCATCAAGTGGCGACAACTCAGTTAGTGCGAATTGGTTTGCAAGCGCAACTAATACTGGAAGAACAATCAATACAAAAGCTTTAATGGGTTCACCTGGAACTGTTGAATGCTTAGCGCCAACTTCTTTTAACGTTACTGGCGGAGGTGATTATTGCGCTGGAGGCAATGGTATTTCAGTTGGCTTAAGTGGCTCACAATCGGGTGTTAGTTATCAATTATTCTTAAATAGCAATACTTTAGGAAGCGCTGTAATAGGTACGGGAAATGCACTAAATTTCGGTCTTCAAACAAATGCTGGAACGTACACTGTTGTGGGAACATTGAACAGTCAAAACACAACTATGAGTGGTTCGGCTATTGTTACTGTTTCTTCAATAACAGGTGTTGCAACTACCCAATCTGCATGTGGCTCATATACATGGAATGGGATAACATATACCTCAAACGGCACATATACTCATGCAAATTCCACATGTGACGTTGATACATTGCACTTGACAATTACTCCAGCTACAGGTTTTGCGTCAACACAAACAGCTTGTGGTTCATATACTTGGAATGGCACCACTTACACTACAAGTGGAACTTTTACTCATGCTAACTCAGCTTGTGATGTTGATACGTTACATTGGACTATCACTCCCATTACTGGGAATGCAACAACACATTCAGCTTGTGGTTCATATACTTGGAATGGCACCACTTACACTACAAGTGGTACATACACACACACAAACTCAACTTGTGATGTTGATACCTTGCATTTGACAATCACTCCTATTACTGGTAATTCAACAACGCACTCAACTTGTATTTTATATTCTTGGAATGGCACAATTTACACATCAAGCGGTACTTATACTCATGCAAACTCAGCTTGTGATGTTGATACCTTGCATTTGACAATTACTCCAATTACTGGTAATGCGAC
>CAZHPL010000002.1:10630-29024 GCA_964534495.1 uncultured Lishizhenia sp. | reverse complement strand
CTTGTGATGTTGATACCTTGCATTTGACAATTACTCCAATTACTGGTAATGCGACTACACAAACGGCTTGTGGTTCATATACTTGGAATGGCTCAGCTTACACTACAAGTGGAACTTACACTCATGTTAACTCAACTTGTGATGTTGACACGCTATATTTAATTGTAAACCATGTTGATACAAGCGTAACCGATGGTGCTAATGTACTAACTTCAAATGCAACAAATGCAAGTTTTCAATGGTATAATTGTGATAACAACGTGAATGTCCAAGATGAAACTTCAAGTTCTTTTTATCCGAATATGTCAGGAAATTATTCCGTAATCGTAAATCAGAACGGTTGTGTTGACACATCCTATTGTCATTATATTTTGATCTGGGGACTTGATGAACTTAAGACATCACAATTCAACATTTCACCCAATCCAACATCCGATTTTATTTATTTTTCGAATACAAATAATGCCGCCATTTCTAGGATTGAAATCTTAGATTTAAATGGAAAATGTATCAAAAATATCAAGCCATCAGAAACCAATCAAAATAGCGTTTCACTAGAAAATTTGATTTCGGGCGTGTATTTGATAAAATTCAAAACAAGTCAATCCGAAGAAATTCATCGCGTTATTAAAGAATAATTTCTAATTCACACCAACATTTATAAGGCTGTCACACAAAGGCAGCCTTTTTTATTTGCTTCGGTTTTTGAGGTTTCCTACTGTTTGAAAAATCAGCAACGTAAGGAAGAAAAACAAGTCGACAAAGATGCTTGTTCTTGTTTGTTTGGTGTAAATCAAAGCGGTTACAATGCTCAAAAAAGCTAACATTTGAACGGTTGTCAAGGTCAGAAAACGAAAAACAAAGGTTTCGGGTGTATGCTTTTTCCCTGCATGAAAGATGACCAAACTTAAAGCATAAATAAAAACATTACTCCCAAGTATTAACTGATACATTTTTTCAGATAAAACAAGCTTTCCTGAGGCAACCAAGGTAATTAATACCGCGCTTGGTAATACGATTTCAATGGCAGCTCTTTTGATGATTTTATTTGTCATTTTCCTTACTCATGTTTATTACTTCTCGGATAATAATTGCAATAGCGGCTATAACGCCAAAAAGCGACAATCCGATTGTCCACCAAGGTGTTTCTGATGGGTATTTTTTATCCAAATACGTTCCCAGCCAGCAAAAGAAAGCGATAATTCCTGCCATTTGTATTCCTGCAGAAGAAAAACGCAAAAACACATTTGATTTTTTCGGCAAATCGGAAAGTGGATCTTTACTCAAAATTTACTTCCTGAGAAAATGAAGTCTTTGAAACAGGCGATTTCATCACACACGAACCTTCGAAAAACGCACCTTCTTCAATGTGTAATTTCAAGGTTTCGATGTTACCTTTAATACGGGCTGTACTGCGTAAAATCAATAAGTTCTCGATGGTTAACTCTCCGTCCAACATACCTTCCACTTCTGCGTTAAGGCACACCAAATTTCCTTTGATTTTTCCTGTTGGACCAATATGAACTTTACCAGCGCATGAAATATTTCCATTGAGTTCACCTTCAATCAGAATGTTTGAATCAGAAACCAAGTCTCCGTTCAATTCAGTTCCGGATAAAATTTTGTTCCACTTATCGGACGACACTGTCTCAGTTGTTGACCCGAAAAACTCTTTACGTTTCAGCATGTTACGAACTTAATAAAAATCGTCGTAAAACAATTTATATTCGTCAAATTTCGAAGTTTCAATCAGTTTTTTCAAATTCTCCTGATTGATAATATAAATCTTGTTGTTTTGATAATCATCTAAAAATTCCGTTCCTGCTTTGTAGGCATTGATATAATCTTGCGCGGCAGAAATACTAGGAAACTCAGCAATTAATATAAAGTTTTTCTCGACTGTAGTGGTTTTCAAACTTACTTTCGTGCGCGTTGCTTTGTACTTTTTAGAAGAGAAATCCGTAATCACATTTTTAGCATCCTCGGCGTCATCTGTGTCGTCCATCAAAACAATCACAAATTGCGAGCCTTTATTGTCAAATTTGAAGATGTAATTTTTCTCAAAATTTGCTGCCGTATTTTGCGAATAACCATTTTTGATAATGGCCAACATTTCCTGTGCTCTTGCCGCCTGAGGTGTTCCTGGTTTTTCAGCAATGATATTATTCAACTTCGGAACTAAATCTTGCTTGTTCTGCGTCAATTGACCTGCTGCCAATACATTTAAAAGCAAATATTCAGCTCGATATGCATTTGATTTGTCTTTGTCTAAAACAGCTTGTGTGGCATTTAATACTTTGCTGTACTCACGTTGATTATACTTTTCGAGCAAAGCTAAGTATTCAGTTTCCGCCGCTTTTTGATTTTGTTTTTGTTTCACATAAAAATCAGGGTCTTTGAAATACTTCGCTGCATCTGATTGCGGATAATGGTCAATGATGTAGTCTTTGTAAATGTTTTGTTGAGCGCTACCTTCATTCAGTTTATACAATTGAAAAGCGGAAGATAAATCGGTTAAACATTCTTTTTTCAATTTCAACACTGCTTCGAATTGTTCAGCAGCAAGCTCATTTTCATTCAGAATTTCCTTGTACAACACTCCTGAAGTATACAATGCATCCATCAAACGCTCGCGTGATTCCTCCATCGCTTTGGGTGTCAGCGGAATATTCTTCAACAAGGATTCTACGCTTAAAGTATCTTCCTTTTCCTTGGCAGCAGTAGTCGTTGAGTCTTGTCCTTTATCGCCTTCTTTCGATGCATTCGGATTAACAATCTTTTCACTTCGTCGCCAATCGTCTTCGTTTTCACGCGTACCCCACAACTTGCGGAATTCATTATAACCATCGTCGCGCATTTTCGGATTATTGAACACAAACTTGCTATCGCTTTTGGAATTATTATTTGCTTGCGTCTGCAAAGCCAACAATTTTGCTGCTTCTGCCTCTTTGCGTTTTTGCACTTCTTCTTTGATTTGTTTCAATACGTCTTTCAAATAGTCTGTACGGTCTTTCTCCGACATTTTAGCAATGCGCTGAACGCTATCCTCAAACGTTGCTGTTTCAATGGCTTTTACTAAATCCGCCAATTTAATGGCTTTGTTTTTCACCTCATCGCCGTTTGGATATGTATCGTCAATAAAACGAGAACAAGAATCGTAGTATTTCTGAGCAGCAACGTAGTTTTTATCGTTGTAATTTAAGTCACCCAATTTTTGGTACGACATTGCCTTTTGACGCTTATTTCCATTCGAATAAAAAACGGACTGTGTCAAATATTCTTTTGCCTTCGGTTTGTTCAAGCGATTCAGTTCGTAACTCGCCATTGCATAGTAAATCTGATCTTTGAAAGGCGCATTTTTCGAATCGCGCAACATGCGTTTTAAATCGTTCCCCAATTTATCGGAACTTCCTGTCATTGCTCGATTTAAGCGTGCGTTGAAAGCAATATCAAAATTTGCCGAAGGTTTATTGGCTAAGTTGTAGTGAATTGCGGCAGAATCCGTGTCGTTCATTTGTTGGTACAACTGTCCCAAAATGTAGTGCATACGTGCTTTTTCCTTCGCATTTTTACATTTCACCACCGCCAAATTCAATCCTTCAATAGCAGCTGGATAATCTTTTCTTCGAACCGCTAAGTCAGCATACGCTTTGTAAATGTCAAATTGTAAAGTTTTACTCATACGAGGTTTCGCTTCATCTTCACCTTCTTTCGGTTTCGGCTTGTAAAACGGAATGTACTCAACAAACTTGCGTTTCTTCTGTGCTTGTGAAATTTCATTCAGTTCATCTAATTTCAATTTCGCATCCGCAAATTTATTGGTCTCGATATTGATTTTAGCAATCCATAATTCGGCTTCATACGTCGAAGGGTCTTTCACAAAAAAGCGTTTCACGAACAAGAAATTCTTCATTGCCTTTTCGTAATCTCTTCGGTAATACAGCGCACGACCTACTGCCAGCCAATTTTCATCAATCCAATTATTGTATTCGGCATTCTTGGCGTACATGTTTTCTGCAGTTGGCATACTGTGATTCAAAATCACTTTTGTACACTTGGAAATGGCCGTATCAATAGATGGATACATTCCCTTTACTTCCGTTTCGTCCGGTAGAGGATTGATGGGCAAAATGGAATAAAAATCTTCTTTACGGCTATCGTTGTACGTTTTCAAGGCCACACGCATCAATTCATTTGCATTGAAAAGACCGTTGTAACGCGCCGTTGTTGAGTGATAAGATCTGCTCAAAAAGGTATTGCTTTCCGTGGAACAACCATAGAGGATTCCTACAAGAAAGGCAATAAAAAAGAAGGCAGAACGTTTATTCATTTTTTTACTTGAGACTATATAACTGATTTTTTGTCGATTTAGTATAAAATCAGGCAATATTCGTGAATACTTGTTGAATATCGTCGTCGTCCTCAATTTTATCTAACATTTTTTCAATGTCCACTAATTGCTCTTCAGTAAACTCTACAGGGGTAGTTGGAATACGCTTCAAGCTTGATTTTTGAACTTCGATATTCATGTCTTCCAAGGCCTTAGCCAACGAACCGAAAGCTGTGTAATCACCGTAAACGACAATTTGTTCATCTTCTACTTCGATTTCTTCACAACCTGCATCGATTAATTCCAATTCAAGGGATTCGACATCTAAGCCATCCACTTTATTGATTTCAAAAACACTTTTGCGTGAAAACATAAATTCCATTGAGCCATTTGGTACGACTTGTCCACCTGCTTTGTTGAAGTACGATTTTACGTTTGCAACTGTACGCGTTGGGTTATCGGTAGCACATTCCACATACACCAAAACACCGTGTGGGCCTTTTCCTTCATAATTCACTTCGGTAAAAGAAGCTAAATCTTTTTGGTTGGCGCGTTTAATCGCTGCTTCAATATTATCTTTAGGCATGTTTTCAGCCTTCGCATTTTGAATGGCTGTACGCAATTTTGAATTCATAGCTGGGTCCATTCCTCCCTCTTTTGCTGCCATTGTTATGGCTTTTCCAAGTTTCGGAAACATCTTAGACATCTTATCCCAACGTTTTTCTTTTGCTGCTCTGCGGTATTCAAATGCTCTTCCCATAATTTTTGAAATTTGCGCAAAAGTAAGGATTTCAACAAGAAAAGTCAACTGCTTGAGACCTAACAAAAATTCCATTCCATAAAAAGAAGCTCGAATTGAAACTATTTTTCTAAATTCATAAGCCAAAATCAAAACTATGAAAGCATACGTACTTGCGATTGATGCTGGAACAACCAGTTCTAGAGCCTTACTTTTTGATAAAAACGGGAATCAAGTCGCGCTGTCACAATACGAATTCAAGCAGTATTATCCAGAAGAAAGCTGGGTAGAACACGATGCAGAGGAAATTTGGGTTACACAACATAAAGCCATTCAAAATGTAATCAAAGAAGCAGGAATTAATGCTTCCGAAATTGCGGCAATTGGTATCACCAACCAAAGGGAAACCACCGTTGTATGGAACAAACTTACAGGTAAACCCATTCATCATGCCATTGTTTGGCAAGACAGACGTACCGCTTCGATTTGCCAACAATTGACAGAAAATGGAAAAGCAACTGTTTTCACTGAGAAAACAGGACTGATTTTGGATGCTTATTTTTCGGGAACGAAAATTCAATGGATTTTGGATAGCAATCCTGAATACAGAGCAATGGCCGAACGAGGAGAATTGCTTTTTGGTACGATTGATACATGGCTTATTTGGAAACTTACCGACGGAAAACACCATGTGACCGATCCAAGTAATGCGAGTCGCACTTTGTTGTACAATATACACTCATTAGCTTGGGACGAGGAATTAATTGCTTTACTAAATGTCCCCCAAAACATGCTTCCAGAAGTGAAAGCCTCTTCGGGTTGGGTGGGCGATGTGCAACTAGAAGGTTGGGATGCTGCTGTACCGATAAGCGGAATTGCGGGAGATCAGCAAGCGGCATTGTTTGGCCAATTATGTTTTAAGCCCGGCGAAGTAAAAAACACGTATGGAACAGGTTGTTTTTGTGTGATGAATACAGGAGAAAAACCGGTTGTTTCCAATAATAAAATGCTCACAACGATTGCTTGGCAAGTGAATGGAAAAACAACGTATGCGTTAGAAGGAAGTGTGTTTATCGCAGGCGCTTTGATTCAGTGGCTACGCGATGGTATTGAAATGATAGAAACCTCACCCGAAGTGGAAGCATTGGCATTAAGTGTTGAAAACAATGGCGGTGTAACCTTTATTCCTGCTTTGGCTGGTTTGGGAGCACCCTATTGGGATCCTAATGCGACCGGTGCCATTATGGGAATTACACGTGGAACGACTAAAGGACATATCGCTCGTGCTGCGTTGGAAGCAATTGCGATGCAATCAAGAGAAATTATTTTTGAAATGCAAAAAGATGCAGGCGTTGTCTTTTCTTCTTTACGCGTTGATGGCGGAGCTTCGAAGAATAATTTAATGATGCAAATTCAAGCGGATTTATTGAATGCAACTGTTATTCGACCAAAAACAACTGAAACAACAGCTTTAGGAGCGGCCTTTCTCGCCGGACTAGGCGTTGGGTTTTGGAAAGATGAATCTGAATTGATTGCAAGTTGGCAGGAAGATCGCGTTTTTGAACCTCAAATGAGTGAGCAAACAGAACGTATTGTTGCACTTTGGGATGAACGCATTGGAAAAATCACACCCAACAAAAAATGAAACGCAACGAGCAACTAGAAAAATTGCAGGCGTCCTCCGAGTGGGATGTGTTAGTTATCGGCGGAGGCGCAACGGGCTTGGGAACAGCCTTGGATGCCTTAAGTCGAGGTTTGAAAGTTGCTTTAATAGAAAAATATGATTTCGCCAAAGGAACCTCATCTCGAAGTACAAAATTGGTACATGGTGGCGTTCGATACCTCAAAAACGGAGATATTTCTTTGGTGAGAGAAGCCTTGCACGAACGTGGCTTGTTGTTACAAAATGCACCACAGCTATGTAGAGACATGCACTTCATTATCCCGAGTTATAGTCATTGGCATAAATGGTTTTATGGAATTGGCCTCAAAGTATATGATGCTCTTTCTGGAAAATTGAGTCTCGGGAAATCCAAAATACTGAGTAAAACCGGGGTAATGGAAGCGCTTCCTGGTGTAAAATCAGAAGGATTGAAAGGTGGCGTGATGTATCATGATGGTCAATTTGACGATGCACGTTTGGCAGTATCCATGGCAAAAACCATCGTTGAAAAAGGAGGTTGTGTTCTGAATTATTGCGAATGGCTTTCCTTCAACAAAAATGAAGCAGGAACGATTGTTAGTATTGATGTAAGAGACACCATTAGTCAGAATAAATGGACAATTGCGGCAAAAATTGTTGTGAATGCGGGAGGTGTTTTCGCTGAACACCTACTCGAATCGGACGAAGGTAAATCAAGCTTGAAAATTCGTCCTAGTCAAGGCGTTCACATTGTACTTGACGCATCTTTTTCACCTGGAAAAAACGCCTTGATGGTACCAAGTACGACAGATGGAAGAGTATTGTTTGCTGTTCCATGGCACGATTCTTTAATTGTTGGAACAACCGATACGGAAGTAAAAACAATTGAAACGGAACCACAAACCACAGCGGAGGAAGTACAATTTATTTTAGAAAATGCCCGCATGTATTTGTCCAAAAAACCAGAACAAAAAGACATAAAAAGCGTATTCGCTGGATTACGACCTTTGATTTCAGCGGAAGGAAAATCTTCTCAATCACTTTCCCGCAAACACGTTGTTCATATTGGAAAAAGTGGTTTGGTTTCGATTTTAGGAGGTAAATGGACAACGTACAGACGAATGGCTCTTGACGCGATGGATGCTGCTTTGCAAAACAATCCCATTTCTAGCGAAAAAAGTAAAACCGAACACTTGCGTTTTGTTGGTTATCAAGCTCAATCGGATTGGAATGACCCCTTGCATGTCTACGGTAGCGAACGCGAAAAACTTGAGAAATTGGGTGAATTAACCTCGCTTTCAAATGCTTTTTTCATCAGTGAAGCACAAATAAAATTCGCAGTTTTAGAAGAAATGGCGATAACCCTTGAAGATGTCTTATGCAGAAGAACCCGCTGCATGTTGTTAAATACTGCGGAAACAATGCGTATTGCGCCAAAAGTGGTGGCAATCATGGCATCTGCGTTAATGGAAAATAAAGCATGGGAAACAGAACAATTAGATAACTTTTACGAACTTTCAAAAAAATACAGTTTATGATGTCACCCTATTTTGGCGAATTTATTGGAACCAGTGTGTTATTGGTTTTAGGTGCAGGCGTTGTTGCCAACGTCTCTTTAAAGAAAACCTTAGCTGAAGGAAACTCACCTTGGCTCTTAATCACAACCGGTTGGGGATTGGCTGTATTTGTCGCCGTTTTCATCAGTGGTGGAGTAAGTGGTGCGCATTTGAATCCAGCGGTTACCTTGGCTATTGCAATCAGTGGCAAATTTGCTTGGAGCATGGTGCCTGGTTACATGCTCGCCCAATTGTTAGGAGCTATGTTCGGAAGTTGGTTGAATTATCAACTGTATTACACGCATTATCAAGCAACTGAAGACGAAGGCGCTGTAAAAGATACATTTTGTACAGGCCCGGCCATTCCCAACACATTTCGAAATCTATTGAGCGAAGTGTATGGAACGTTTTTTCTTGTTTTGGGAATTTTCTTTTTGACAAGTGCTAGCTTAGCCATACCGGGTACCGAAAATGTTCAACTGGGTTTGGGCTCCATTAGTGCACTACCTGTGGCTTTTCTGGTGTGGGTAATTGGTATTTCATTAGGTGGAACAACAGGTTATGCTATTAATCCAGCGAGAGATTTAGGACCAAGAATTGTGTACGCACTTATCCAACGACCTGGAAAAAATCCGGATTGGCATTACGCTTGGATTCCTGTTGTTGGACCGTTAGCAGGTGGCGCTTTGGCTGCGTTATTATATATGCAATTGGTAAGTTAAACTTATTTATTCACTAATTGGTCAGCCAAATAAGCGGGCAACTTCCCATTACTGATTTTTCGGAGTAGTTTTTTGTTGAATGCTTTTCTTTTACGAAAGGCCTTTCTTTCAATTTTAAATGGTTTTTCTTCTATTTTTCTACTGTTTTTTAATTGTTCAAAAATATTATCGGGGCGCGTGTGTTCAATTTCATGTATTCCACAATAATAATACAATTCAGCTAGATTTTTGTAGAGTAAATCAGGTAACAAAAATGGCTCAATTTTAATAGTATCCATCGAAAAACGATCAATCGATCGGAACGTAGTTGCATCATACAAATAAACATTCGTTGAATCGAGACGCATTTTCTGATTTCCGATATACAGTATACTTCCTTTATAAAGCGTAATTTGAACTTCATTAAACACATGATTTGTAGGTAAAAACCAATTCGGCTTATAATATTCAGGAATCAACGCACCACTTCCAATTGCTTGGCCTGTCAACCCAGCGATAACTCGATAGGCATTATCTTTATAATACAGCCCCACTCTATCTGAAATTGAGAAATGAACTTGAGCGTGGGTCAATAGTAGATGTTTAAGTTGCTTTCTACCCATTCGTTTCATTGTTAACACATTAAAAAAGTCAACAACATCTTGATTTTTTGAATTTACAGTAATTCTGTTTCCTCCTTTGTAAATTACACTAAACGGATGATTAGTTGCATCGTAAAACAAGCGAATTAATGGCTTTGACCGCGATTGCGAAAATGCAAAGGTAAATGAACAGAAAAGGTAGAAGAATGTAAAAAAGCGCATTGGAAAGAAAAGAAAAAAACGATTTACTTGTCTTTCGTTACAGCGGGAAGCAAACAAATTGCTACTTCAAGATAGCATCAATGTAATTCAGTAAAGGCTCTTTTCCAAAACCAGACTCACTTGAAGTCGTAAAAACAGGTGGTAAAGCCTCCCAATATTTCAGCATTTCACGTTTATATTTGGCAATGTTTTTTTGCAAAGCAGAACTCGAAAGTTTATCAATTTTTGTAAAAACCATTGAAAACGGAATACCTTTTTCGCCACACCAATTCATGAATTCCAAATCAATTTTTTGAGGTTCTAAGCGAGAATCCAACAAAACAAAGGTGTTCATAAGCGTTTCGCGTTTCGTTAGGTATTCAGAAATAAACTTTTCCCATTTAAAACGTGAAGATTTGGAAGCACGAGCATACCCATAACCTGGTAAATCGACCAAATACCAATTATCGTTGATGATAAAGTGATTTATGAGCTGTGTTTTTCCCGGTGTACCCGACGTTTTAGCCAAGTTTTTCTTACCTGTCAACATATTGATGAGAGATGATTTCCCAACATTTGAACGCCCGATAAAAGCGAACTCGAGTTTCTGGTCTTGTGGGCACTTTGAAACTTCCGAATTGGAAATCACAAATTCTGCTACTTTAATTTGCATTGTTTGAATATTGTAGGTGCTACTTGAAATTTCTAAAAACGAACAAGCTATATGATAATGTCGTCGTTTCCAATTTCCAATTTATCTAAATCGTAATCTGTTTCTTCGTCGTAAATATCAAAAAGTGGTTCTTGGAACGATTTCGTCACCACTTTACGCTCTAATGAAAGCAACAAAGCAGGCAAAATAATTAGGTTCGTAATCATTCCCACTAAAATCGTAATGGAAACCAAAAGCCCTAAACCTTTCGTGCCTCCAAATTGAGAAAAAACGAACATGATAAAACCGAAGAATAAAATTACAGACGTATAGAAAATTCCTAAGCCCGTTTCACGCAATGAAATAAATACCGTTTCTTTCAAATCCCACGAATGCTGTTTCAACTCTTGTCGATATTTAGCTAAAAACAAAATCGCATTGTCCACTGTAATTCCCAAAGCAATACCAAACACCAATAAAGTGGAAGGTTTTAACGGTATTTTGAAGAAGCCCATGATTCCAGCTGTGAACAACAAAGGAATAATATTCGGAATCATTGAAATCATAATGATAGTCATTGAACGGAACAAAAAGGCCATCATGATTGCAATCGAAACAATAGCAAAAATCAAACTTTGAACGAGGTTGATGAACAAGTATTGCGTTCCTTCAGACACCACAACAGAAGTTCCAGTAAACGTCACATCGTAATATTCTTTGTCAATTGCCGTACGCAGTGTTTTCTTAAAGGAAGCTTTGTTTTTGTATTTATCCACTTTTTCTGGATACATATCAAACTGCATTTGCACATCGGCATTTCCTTTTGAAAGTAAAGCTGTTACGTTATTGTAAACACCAGGATAATTGTACAAAATTGAATCTACAGCATCTTTTTTGCCATTTTCAAACTTCTTAAACAAGCGTTCTAAATCTGGTTTATCTGGGTTTAAGATAAAATCCACTTTAGCTTTCAAAGCTTTCACCTTATCTGAAACTTCATACGAACCCAAATCCTTCATCTGACAACGAATACGTAAGGTAGTATTGCTTGTGTCAACTAAATCTTTTAACGATAAATTCCCTCCATTGATGTCACTCAAATCGAATTTATCAAAGTATTTTTTCAAACGCAATTTATCGCGTTGGGAAATGAGTTTGTACTGACTAGGATTGTTCCCGTAATACGCCATATTTACTGACTTCAGGAAATCAACAATGGATAAACTTTTGGAAAACAATGTGTCTGCCGCGAATGTTTGTTGTACCTCTTCCACTTTTTTAAGTGTTTTATTCGCAAACAATCTTCCCTTTTCTTTATAGTTGATGGTAACTTCAAAAGGGATTGAACCGCCAAAATTCTTCTCAATGAATTTCAAATCGAGCAATATTGGATCGTCTTTTGGCAAATCGCTCGTTACGTTCCCAGTTGCAACGATTTTCGTCATACCGTAAATACTGATTAGCACTACGATCACAGAAGAAACGTAAACTAATTTGCGGTATTTTGAAATAATAACAATAATTTTTTCAATAAATCCTTGCGAATAAACGCGGTATAAGTGTTTTAAATGACGCGGTTTTGGAGGTTTTGAGTAGGACGCAATAATTGGAATAATGGTGATGGAAAGCACAAAAACAACCATAATATTCAAACTCGAAATGATACCAAATTGCATCAATTTGTCTGAACTTGTAAAGGTGCAAAAACCAACCGCCGTGGTTAAATTGGTTAAGAAAGTCACAGAACCAATGCGGCGAATCATGGTGAAAAGCGCACGAATTTTATTGTCTAAACGAACATACTCCTGGTGATAGCGTGTAATGAGAAATACGCAGTTAGGTACACCAATCACAATCAATAATGGAGGAATCAACGCCATCATGATGGATAATTGGAAATTAAACAAGGCAATACTTCCTAACGCCCAGATAACGGAGATAAAAACAACGATATTACATTGAATTACAACGCGTAAAGAACGGAAGAAAATGTATAACAATAAGGAAGAAGCAAAAATAGATAACGCAAGAAAAATAAACATTTCGTTTACGATGCGTTTTCCAATTACAACACGAATATGTGGTAAGCCTGCAAAATGAACTTTTCCGAAATACTTTTCATACGATTGAGCCAATTCTTCAATCTTGAAAACGACTTTCGATTTTTTCTTGTCCATCAAGCACTTTTCATCCATGCCGATTAGCAACAAAGACACATTTGACGAATCGTTGTAAAGTAAATTGTTGTAAATCGGATTGCGCCGAATTTCGCGTTTTATATCCTCAATTGATTTTTCCTTAAAAGTTGTATCCGAAAAAACTTTGTGGATTTCAAAACGGTTTTCCTTTTTGTTATTAGAAATTGTGTAAAGTGTGGCTTCTGAAATTACATTTTCAACACCTTCAAAATCAAGAATTTTATAACCTAATTCGCGCCATTTTTTGAAATTCGTTTCCGTGTAAAGTGAATCACCATGAATGGCAATTACCATCGTAGAACCATCTTCACCGAATTGTTCTTTGAACTTCAGGTAATCCATTTGCGGCTGACTATCTTTCGGTAGTGTATTGCCGTATTTGTTATCCACTTTAAGATTCGTGACGGCATAATAACCAAAAAAGATGGTTAAAATGGCTATTATGGAGAGAATAAAGAGCCTGTTACGGAGTATAATACTCGCAAGTTTGTTCCACATTTTCTTGCAGTTGTTTGAAAATTAGACCTCAAATTTAGGCATTTAAATCTGTGATTCTCGTTTTTAGCATTTGTTTACTAACGATTGAACGTGGGAAAACGATAAAAAAGGCTTATCATTCACCGTTTTTTCATTAAGTAAATCTTCCATTTTCATGAAAAAAAAATGATTATGAAACAAGCACCCAATTGGACAAATGCACTTGAACTTCGTCTAAAACACTTGCGTCTTCGATGGTAGATGGAATGGAAAAAGGCACTTTATCAACCATGTTCCGAAGTGTTTTTCGAAGGATTTTTCCACTTCTCGTTTTGGGCAAGCGATTCACAAAAAGCACATTTCTAAAACAAGCAATCGGACCAATTTTTTCTCGAATCAATGCCACTAATTCCTTTTGAACCTGTTCGTTTGTTAAATGTTGTTTGTCATGTAGCACCACAAAAGCCATCGGGATTTGACCTTTAAGCTCCTCGTTGATTCCCACTACAGCACACTCAGCTATACTGGTATGTGTCGCAATTAGTTCTTCCATTTCTCCCGTACTCAGTCGATGACCCGCTACATTGATTACATCGTCCACGCGTCCCATTACAAACACATAATTGTCTTCGTCTTGAAAGCCGCTATCTCCCGAAGTATAATAACCAGGAAATGCACTTAAATACCCGTTGTAGAATCGTTCGTCATTATTCCAAAGCGTAGTCAAGCAACCAGGAGGCAAGGGCAATTTGATGGCAATGTAGCCTTCTTTTCCTTTTTGAACTTCATGTGCTTCTTCATCCAAAATGCGAATATCAAATCCGGGAACAGGTTGTCCAGCAGAACCCGCTTTCGTTGTTACCTGTTCTTGGGATGCCATTTCTCCTAACATGGGCCAACCACTTTCGGTCTGCCACCAATGGTCTACAACAGGTCGTTTCAATGCATCTTTAATCCAATTATAAGTAGTAACATCACATCTTTCACCCGCTAAAAAAAGTATTTCTAAACTTGATAAGTCGTATTTGGCGATAAGTTGAGCTTCTGGATCTTCCTTTTTGATGGCACGAATAGCAGTTGGAGCTGTAAACATCACTTTCACTTTGTATTCATCTATGAGTCGCCAAAAAGCACCTGCATCTGGCGTTTTAATGGGTTTACCTTCATACAAAACAGTAGTACACCCTTGAATTAAAGGCCCGTAGGTAATGTAGGAATGACCAACGACCCAGCCTAAATCACTTGCTGCGAAAAACACTTCTCCTGCATGAGCATTGTAAAAATTCGTCATTGAAAATTTAAGAGCTGTTGCATATCCGCCCGTATCTCTCAAAACACCTTTTGGTTTTCCAGTGGTTCCTGAAGTATAAAGAACATATAAAGGGTCTGTGGAATTTACAGGAATCACATCGGCCTCTCGACCACGAATTTGCAATGATTCAAAATGAATAAAAGAAGTGAGTACATTTTCAACCGCTTTACCTTTTCTTTCGAAAACGATGGTTAAAGATGGTTTATGCACCGATTCTTCGATTGCTTTTTTAACTAAGGGTGTGTAAGGAATCACTTTTTCAATTTCAATCCCATACGTTGAAGTAATAATGGCTTTGGGTTTACAATCATCGATTCGAACCGCTAATTCGTGTGCAGCAAATCCGCCAAAAACAACGGAATGAATCGCGCCAATACGTGCACAAGCCAACATTGCAATAATAGCCTGGGGAATCATTGGCATGTATATGATTACCGTGTCGCCTTTATAGATGCCTTTATCGGATAAGCCCGCAGCAAATTCAGCTACTTCTCTTCTCAACTCTTCATAAGTATACATCCATTTCGTGTTACTTACAGGTGAATCGTAATAAATAGCAGGCTGATTTCCGCGACCATTTTCCACATGAAAATCCAAACATAAGTAGGACATGTTGAGTTCCCCATCTGCAAACCAATGAAAATAACCATTGTCTTGTGGGGATAAAATTGTTGTAGGAAAATGATGCCAGTGAATGTGTGCCGCTTGCTGTTTCCAAAAACTAACCGGATCTGCAATACTTTGTTGATGAACTTGATGTTGATTCATGGTTTTGAATTTTGGTTAAATTACCATGAATTGCTAATATAGAATAGAAATCTATACCATTTTAGCAAGAAATAAATTTAGTTTGCTATTAACACAGAATCTCAGGTTATTAAATCAATTCAGCAATTTTTTTGACCAACTCTTTTGTAGAAAAAGGTTTTGTGACGTACAAATCAGCGCCTAAGCTTAAGCCTTTTGCGATGTCTGTTTCCTTTGATTTTGCACTAAGAAAAATGACTTTGCCTTCCTTCAAAACGTCTGAGTTTTTAATAAATCGACAAATCTCGTACCCATCAACGTCGGGCATCATGATATCCAAAACGGTCAAATGAGGCACTTCGGCATTCAATAATTCCAATGCTTCCGTTCCATTTCGAGCAACCAAAACCTCGTAGCCATTTTTGCGCATTAAAAATTCCAACGAAAGTAAAATGTTCGGGTCGTCATCTACAAGAAGGATTTTTTTAGCTGTGCTCATTCGGATGGTATATTCTCTGCAAAATTAGGTATAATAAACTCAAAACGCGCACCTTTTCCTTCTTCACTTTCCACCCAAATTTTTCCGCCGTGCATTTCAACAATTTGTCTTGAAATAGCTAAGCCCAAACCACTACCTTCAGGTTTTTTCAAGGTTTGATTTCTAGCTTGAAAGAATTTATCGAATAAAAAAGGAATTTCATCGGTAGGAATACCTTTTCCGTTGTCTTGAATAATAAAATGAATGTCTTCGTTTTCTTCAGAAATAAGGCAAAAAACATGACCGTTTTCAGGAGTAAACTTTATGGCATTAGAAAGCAAATTAGTGAGCACTTGTTGCAATAAATCTTTGTCAGCATGTAACAACAAAGAACTATTCGGGTGTTTCAACTCGAAATGTATATGCTTAAGTTGAGCCAAGGTTGACAAAGAATGAAAAACTTCCTTCCCTAAATCCACCGCACTAAAAGAAGATAAATTGAGTTTCTGACGACCACTTTCATAGCGTTCTAAATAGAGTACTTGTGTAATTAAATGACTTAATCTTTCAATTTCATTTACAATACGCCCCAAGAAATCACTTCGTTGTTCCTCTTCCATTTCGGGATTATCCAACACAATTTCAGACATAGCGCGAATAGCAGTTAGTGGTGTTCTCAATTCATGCGTAACCGTGTACAAAAATTCATCTTTCAAGGCATCGATGTCTTTTAATTGCTGATTTGCTTGACGTAATTCTTCCGTTGCTTTTTGTAACTCTATAGACTTTTTTCGCAATTCTTTATTTAATTCTCTTATTTGTTGCGATTCTTGCAATATTTTTAGCACCTCATCAATACTTACTTCTTCCTCTTTTGTTACCGAAGCAACCATAATTCTCGCTGCGGCAGCACCAATAACACCAGATAAAATTCGCTCTGAAAAATCAACTAAGCGAGGGTCAGCAAAACCCGTTGAATCATTCATTGAAATTTGGTTCCGAGTTGCATAACCACGTATCAAATTTGCCGCACGCTCTTTGCCCAAAAAGTTATCGAGCAACTGATTTAAATCGGGAAGCAAAGCCGTTCTCTTCCACATACTTGCTTCTTCCGAAACCGCATGTTTGTGAATATTGACAAATAAATCAGCTTGATAAATTTCTTGCGTATTTTTCTTACTATATAATGAAAAGAAAGTGAAGAGTGAACAATTGACAAACAAGCTCCAAAACAATGCATGCGATAAAGGATCAAAACCTTCCAAACCAAAAAGGGCAACGGGATTTAGCCAAGTTATACCAAAAGGACCATCCGTCAAAATTTGCTGATGTATAATACCAGAATCTGCTAATGACGGAATTACCAAGGTGTAAAACCAAATTAAAAATCCTGAAATAATTCCCACCAATGCTCCTATACGTGAGGCTTGTTTCCAGTAAATTCCAGCAATAACAGCAGGTGCAAATTGCGTTACAGCTGCGAAAGAAACCAACCCAACGGAGACTAAGGAAACATATTCTGTAATTGTTTGCTCATAGACAAATGCGAGGAACAATATCAAAACAATACTCCATCTACGTATGGAAATAATTTGCTTCGAAAAATCCGTTTCCACTCCTTTTTTATAATTCCGAACTCCTAGCCAAATGGGCATGACCAAACTATTGCTAATCATGGTAGATAGAGCAATGGTTTCGACGATAATCATACCAGAAGCGGCTGAAAAACCACCAATAAAAATAAGCAAGCCTATAAGTTCGTGTCCTGTATGAAGGGGTAAAGACAAAACATACGTATCTGGACTAACAGGTGAATCGCCAAAATGCAATTTTCCTGCAAATGCAATCGGAAGAATAAAAATATTAATCAATAACATGTACAAAGGAATGAGCCAAACTGACTTTTGATTGTTTGATTCATTGTCATTCTCAACTACTGCTACTTGAAATTGGCGAGGAAGAAAAAAGAAAGCCATCATAGAAGTTAGCAACAAGAAAAACCAACTGACGTAATCGCCTTCTTTCAAAGTAAACATGTGCTGTAAAGACGCATCTGCTTGTGCCCTTTGAAAAATATCTCCCATTCCATCGTATAGAAAATAAGTAACAAAAATTCCAGCTATGGTCAACGCAACCAGTTTAACAATGGATTCAAAAGCTATTGCACTTAACAAACCTTCATGTTTTTCAGTTGCATCAGACGAACGGGTTCCAAAAAGGATAATAAATATGGCCATTACAATTGTTATGTACAATCCAATTTCATGACCGCTCGGTTGACTTTGGGCAGTTAATAAAGTAAAACTTGTCGAAATGGCTTTTATTTGCAATGAGATGTAAGGAACAACACCTATCAAACTCAAAATCGTAACGACAACACCAATACTTGTGTTTTTACCGTAACGCGATGAAATAAAATCTGCCAAGCTAGTAATCCGTTGAAACCGCGATATTCGAATGATTTTACCGATAACAGGCAGCATAAGAAAAACTCCAATGGTGGGACCAAAGTAGACAGCGAGAAATAGAACACCATCTTCTGTTGCTTTTCCAACACTTCCATAAAAGGTCCATGCAGTGCAATAAATGGCAAGTGCTAGTGCGTAACTGTAGGGATTTCCTGCAAAAGTCCGTTTGCTTGATTTATTGCGTTCAGCTAGATATGCAATACCGAAAAGAATGCCTAAATACAAAATAGAGATGCTGACTACAACCCAAAAACTCATGCTTTTTCATTTTCGTTTTTGTTCTTATACTTC
>CAZHPL010000002.1:3171-10606 GCA_964534495.1 uncultured Lishizhenia sp. | reverse complement strand
AGCGAAACATACAAAACAGGAACTCCACCAAGCATATAGTTTTTATTGTACATACTCAAAAAAGGGAAGTTGAGAAGTACAAAAGCAAAAAAACCAAGGGCTAATAATTTTGTTCTTTGAATTGGTTTATTCATTCGATTTACTAAAGGTTGAATCCTGCAAAGTAGTCTTCAAACAAGTTACAGGATTAAAGATAACAAAAAAACAGGCTCCGCAATAGAAGCCTGTCTTTGGTGTCTGATTTGTTACTAATCGTTTGAATGATCAGGCAAGGTATCGTATTCTCCTTTGAGCGAATAATAACCAAAAATCGCTAGTCCAATGGAAACGGGTATAAAAATAAACAAGATGATTCCCCATTGTAAAGCTGTATTGATTTTCGCAACACCCTCAGGGGCTAATCCTGTTTTTTCGAACGCTTGCTGGAACATAAAAATGACTGCAACTGGTGCCAAAATCAACCAGACTAAACCTACTATTCTTCTTACTTTTTTCATATTAATTCGTTTAATTATTTAATAATTTCTGATCGTTTGTTGCTTAAGTATAATGTTCCAATAATGAAGCTAAAAGAAGCTACTCCGATTGGATACCAAAGCCCTGAGAGCGGTGTTGAACCTGGAAAAGAAGCAATCAATGTGGCAATAAAAGGCACAAGTCCACCAAAAACCCCATTTCCAATGTGATAAGGAAGTGACATAGAAGTGTAGCGAATTTGAGTAGGGAAAAGCTCCACTAAAAACGCTGCAATTGGCCCGTACACCATTGTTACCAAGAGTATTTGAAAAAACACAAGTGCTACAAATGTCCAAAAAGTGCTACTGTTCAATTGTTTATCTTGCAAAATTGTGGTTGTTTCTGCTTTTTTAGAGGCATCCGCAAAAATTTTAGTGCTTGTGACTTCATTAAACGAAGAGCCATCTTTTAGTTTTTTCGCAACAGTAGTTGTAATCAAGCTGTCTTTTGAATCTTTAACCAATTCTCTTTTTACAACTGGAGCGGATGCGGATGCAAGTTCTGTTTTTTGCTTAGCCGTAAAATCCGTTTTGTCCAAGAAATATTGATAAATCGGACGATAACAAATGATTCCCAAAAGCATGCCTGTCATCATGATCCATTTTCTACCCACTCGGTCGCTCCAAGAGCCAAATACAACGAAGAAAGGTGTGGCAAATGCTATGGCAATGATTAATATGTAACGGGAATCGTTAAACTCTAACTTACATGCATTCTCTAAAAAAGACTGTGCATAAAACTGACCCGTGTACCAAATAACACCCTGCCCCATTGTTGCGCCAAATAGCGCCAGTAAAACCATTTTAAAATTGGATTTATTACTAAAACTATCTTTCAGTGGGTTTTTTGAAATTTTTCCTTCCGTTTTCAATTTCGCAAATTGAGGAGATTCGTGCATTGCCATTCGAATATAAATCGAAACAACAACTAATAGGATAGAAATTAAAAAAGGTATTCTCCATCCCCAATCTGCAAATGTTTCATTGCCTAACATATTCTTCGTAAGGACAATCACACCCAATGACAAGAAAAGACCAAGTGTAGCTGTGGTTTGAATCCAACTGGTGAAGTAACCGCGTCTATTAGCAGGAGCATGTTCCGCTACATATGTTGCTGCTCCACCGTATTCTCCACCCAAAGCCAAACCTTGCACTAAGCGAAGAATTAAAACCAAGATGGGTGCAGCATATCCAATCGTTTTGTAAGATGGAATCAAACCAATTAAGAAAGTGGATCCTCCCATCAAAACCAAGGTGAGTAAAAAAGTATATTTTCGGCCAATTAAGTCTCCCAAACGACCAAATACCAAGGCGCCAAAAGGGCGAACAATAAATCCAGCTGCAAAGATGGCCAAGGTATTTATCAAAGCAGAGGCTCCTGCATCAGCGGGGAACAATTGCTTTCCAATGATGGTAGCAAGACTTCCAAAAATGTAGAAATCATACCATTCGATGAGTGTTCCAAGCGAGGAGGCACCAATCACCTTCAATATTCCGGTTTTTTGTGTTGTATCATTCATGTTTTATAGATTTAAGATGATTTTATAAATAGATTTGAAATTGCATTGTAAATTCATTTTTACGTCCACTTTGGATAACATTTCCCCACTTTTGAGTTGGATCTTCGTACACAAAAACAGGACGAGGTCGGTAGTTTAATGTGATTTTAGCATTGTGTCCTGCCAAATACCAGTTGAAACCCATATCTGGAATAACCACAACATCATTTATGCGTTGATATTTCGCGACAGATGCCGAAACAAAAGGCTGAAAACGACCTAGTTTATTCATTTTTGGTAAAAGCCAACCCGTCTGAATAAATGCTAAGTTTCCCGTTCCCATAGTTGGAACCGCGTTTCCAGAACCGTTAAAAGCTGCTTGAGAAGCTACTAAACCATTAACAGGATTATTTATTGCCACATTGCGCACATAATTTTTCCCCATGTCGAAATGATTCAAGGAGGCATACGCAGTGATGGCTGTTTTTTTCTTTTTGCCAATTGGTAAATCCAAAAACATATCAACGGAAAGCAATAATTCTTGATGTTTGAGTGTATCTACTTTTCCAGTTGTTGAGTTTAATTGTGCAGTCCACATCGCATCTGCTTGTCGGTAAAAACCTGCACCAACATTAAAAACGCGCTTCGTACCAAGATAGGTCCCAACATTAAAAGGTAATAAATTACTTTCAACATCTAAAAACTGATAATTGAAATAACCCGTTAAGGCATTTTTGGGTTGCCCTCCTATTCGATATGAAGAATTAGCAAGGCCATGACGTGCGGCTGTTGTGTCTAAATTCCCAAGTGGATTTCCTTTCGCAAAAGCAAAGGGGAAGTTTAAGGCCACTCGGTAATCCAAACGTTTTCCTTTTAGTAGTTTTCCTTTTAAGTACATCCCAAATTGTCGTGCAAATTGATCAGAAGCATCAACGTTTGTCCAGCTAAAAATGGGAGAATCCAAACCTAAAAAGTTAAGTGTCGATGCACCCGCTAAGCGCGAAGAGCCTTGCCAATAATGCAATCCTGCTCCCACAAAAAGCATGTCTTTGTACAAGCGATGTTCCAAATAGGCATCATGTAAAAACAGTTGTGGTTTTTTACCGTCAGCACCAGACGCGCCCTGACCTGCTGCACCACCATTTACTTGGTTGGCATTGTTAATTCCAAAGTGCGTTAGGATTAGAAAATTAGGATTGATTTGCGAGTAGAACATAAAACGTGAACGACGAAATCCCATGTCCCATTGACCGTTAGCGTTTTCTCCGTTAATAGTAGAGCCTGGATTGTTCTCATTATGACGAACCCACACTTGATGCCACATCAAAAATCGAATGTAGCGTTTGCCTGTTGAGTCTAGGTTGATTTTTAAACCTGAACCATAGTTGTCTGTTGTTTGCGCGTAACTACTTGGATGATACAGCATAAACATGGACAAAACGAATAAGTAAAATAGTTTTTGTTTCATAGAATTGTGGATTAGCGATTTCACAATCCCAAAGGTTGAATAAGTTTTTAATGTGTTCAAAAACACCTATACCAACGCCATTTTTAGTATATATTTTTGTGTTTTCCACCTTATTTTTTGAATTTATCCCACTTAATCAACATGAACTTATCCCCTAGTTCTGTAATGATCATTCCCGCGTCTTTTACATTTTCTGAATTAGCAATAAAATCAACTAATTCAGCGTGTTTCAACACCTTATACGTGGGCTTGTAGTGCTTGCTCTCAGGAACCTGCATTTGGTATTTCTTGATCCAATTCAAAACAGACACATGACTGACGCCCAACAAGCGCTCAATTTCACGTAAACTTACTCCTTCAATATGCAATTGAAGTGCTTTCACGACGTAATACGGATCAATGTTTTTACCTTCTTTGAAAACCGTATAGGAGTAATTGCAATCTTTGCATGAGTAACGTTGTTTCCCTTTAACAATGCCACTTTTGACACTATTTTGAGATTGACATTTGGGGCAAGTTGTTTTTTCCATGAACCGAATTTAGAGAAATATCTATACTATTTTTGCATATATATACCATTTTAGCATTATTAGATTGATAAGCAATTAATTAATATACTACTTTAGTTCTATCAAAATCATGCATTATGAGTTATCCGTATCAAATTAAATCTTTAGAACAATATCACGCTGATTATCAGAAAAGTGTAGAAAATCCTGAGGCATTTTGGACTTCCATTGCCGACCAATTTACGTGGAAGAAAAAATGGAACAAAGTTCTCGATTGGAATTTTCAAGACCCATCTATTCAGTGGTTTAGTGGTGGAAAATTAAACATCACTGAAAATTGTTTGGATAGGCATTTAGAAACCAATGGAAACACACCGGCCATTATTTGGGAATCAAACGACCCGGATGAACACCATCGTGTTTTGACCTATAAAGAACTGCATTTCAAAGTGGTTCAATTTGCGAATGTTTTGAAAAACAATGGCGTTAAAAAAGGAGATCGCGTTTGTATTTACATGGGAATGATACCCGAACTAGCCATCGCAACTTTAGCGTGTGCTCGTATCGGAGCCATTCATTCAGTGATTTTTGGTGGCTTTTCTGCCCAAGCAATCGCTGACCGTTTGGATGATGCGCAAGCTGAATTTATCATTACTTCTGACGGCGCTTATCGTGGAGCAAAGGATATTCCACTCAAAAGTGTTATTGATGATGCTTTGGTAGGAAACAAAACGATTAAACGTGTAATAGTAAACACTCGTACGCGCGTGCCGGTGAGTATGCTAAAAGGACGCGATGTTTGGTGGGAGGATGAAATCAAAAAAGTGGAAACGTTAGGAAATCCTGATTGCCCGGCAGAAGAAATGGATGCGGAAGATATTCTGTTTATCCTATATACTTCTGGCTCTACTGGTAAACCAAAAGGTGTCGTACATACGACAGCAGGTTACATGATTTGGACCAACTATACTTTCGTAAATGTATTTCAATACCAGCCTGGGCAAGTGCATTTTTGTACAGCTGACATTGGTTGGATTACAGGACATAGTTATATAATTTATGGTCCTTTGAGTGCAGGTGCAACTACGTTAATGTTTGAAGGAGTACCAACTTGGCCAGACGCAGGAAGATTCTGGGACATCGTGGACAAATACAAAGTGGATATTTTGTATACTGCTCCAACTGCCATTCGTAGTTTGATGGGATTTGGATTGGAATACTTATCAGGTAAAGATTTGAGTTCCTTAAAAGTACTTGGTTCTGTAGGTGAACCCATCAATGAAGAAGCATGGCATTGGTATCACAAAAACATTGGTAAAGGAAATTGTCCGATTGTTGATACGTGGTGGCAAACCGAAACAGGAGGTGTGTTAATTTCAAACATTGCGGATGTAACGCCTGCAAAACCTTCGTATGCAACACTTCCACTTCCAGGAGTACAACCGTGTTTGGTGGACGAAGCAGGTAATGAGATTGAAGGAAATGAAGTGAGTGGTAATCTGTGTATTAAGTTTCCATGGCCGGGAATGATTCGCACAACGTACAACGATCATGAGCGCTGTCGACAAACGTATTTTTCTGTTTATGACAATAAATATTTCACAGGAGACGGTTGTTTGCGAGATATTTCCGGGAATTACCGAATTACTGGCCGTGTGGATGATGTATTGAACGTAAGTGGACATCGTATTGGAACGGCTGAAGTGGAAAATGCCATAAATATGCACGCCGGAGTTATTGAAAGTGCTGTAGTTGGATATCCACACGACATAAAAGGACAAGGAATTTATGCGTATGTCATTTATGATGGTTCACATGGTGACGCGAATTTATCGAAGCAAGATATTTTACAAACAGTAACACGCATCATTGGACCTATCGCGAAACCTGATAAAATTCAATTTGTACCAGGATTGCCTAAAACGAGAAGCGGCAAAATTATGCGTCGCATTTTACGAAAAATAGCGGAAGGTGACACCAGTAATTTAGGAGATACAAGCACCTTGTTAGACCCTTCTTTAGTGGATGTAATAAAAGACGGAGCGCTTTAATCATATAGATTTGTTTACGGGAAAACACCTTTCATAACAACGAAAGGTGTTTTTTTTAAGTAAAAATAATTTTTTGTTTACTTTTCGCGAACAAAACAATTTATCTATTGTTTTGAGTTGGAACATACTAGGATGGCAGAATATAAGATTGGTGATATTGAAACGTTGACAGGTATTAAAGCTCACACCATTCGTATTTGGGAAAAGCGTTATGGAATTTTGGTGCCAGAAAGAACAGGAACACACATTCGCACTTATAATGATGATGAGTTATCGTACCTTTTAAACATTACTTTACTCAACAAGAATGGTCATAAAATCTCCAAAATTGCACAGTTAAGCGACCAAGAAATCAAGCAATTAGTATGGGACATTAAAGCCAATCCGGTGACTGAAATGAGCACCGAAAAACTGCTTTTGGCTTTAATCGAATTGGATGAATGGTTATTTCGTGAAACGCTTACGCAACTCATCGATGAACATGGTTTCGAAACCACATTTGTTGACCATTTAATTCCGTTCTTGGATAGAATTGGAGTTATGTGGCAAGTGGGAAGTATTTCTCCAGCACAAGAGCATTTCATGTCCAATTTGATTCGTCAAAAAATCATTGCTGAAATTGATAAACAACCCATTCCTGAGAAAAACACCAATGCAGTGATGTTGTTTCTTCCTGAGCATGAATGGCACGAAATCAGTTTATTGTTCTACCATTTCTTGTTACGTCAAAAAGGTGTAAATACCATTTATCTTGGTCAAAGTTTACCTTACGATTCGCTATTGGATTGTATAAAAAGATTACAACCGTCTGCCCTGCTTACGTCTTGGTTAACAGCAGTTGATGATGACTTCACCGTTAATTATTTCACGCAACTTTCGAAAGATGCTGGGAAAATCGCGATTTATGCGGGTGGTGCACAAGTAAATATGAAAGCACATTTAATCTGCGATTACATTAAAGAAGTCAAAAAAGCCTCGGATTTGAATACTCTTTTTGACTAGGTATTTCTACCTGTTTTTATTAAAAAAACCTTAAAAAATCAATCACTTTATTAACTTTGATAAAGTTTTCAATCCGTTTCTGAAAGCTAATAATAAATCATTTTATGAAGCACACTTTTTTTTATTGGGTGACTGTTGGTAGTTTTTTATTTACAACAAGTTGCACCTCTGTTCTGATGCCAAATGAACAACAAGTCACTATTAAAACGACCAACGCTGAGTCAAAAGTTTATAGTAACAACCAAGAAATTGCAACTGGTGAGAACACGCAGATGAATATCCAAAAAAGAGGAGAGCAAATTCTTATTGTTAAAACACCAGGTTATAAAGATGAACATATTTTGTTAAAGCCATATAAAAGGAGTCCGCTTTTCTACCCATTAGCATTATT
>CAZHPL010000002.1:1892-3161 GCA_964534495.1 uncultured Lishizhenia sp. | reverse complement strand
TTATTGGATATTTTAATGTATCCTGCAAAAAATAAGGACATAGTTCATGAGCCAAGCACATTTTTATATGAATCAGAGTTGAATTTGGAAAATGATACCAAATTGCCAGCTAAAACAGAAGAGGAAAAAGGATTAATGCTTGAATCAATTGAAGTAGCAATCAACAATCTAGAAAAAGATATTCAAACCATTTATGTCGTAGACTATACAGGAGACGACATGGTTGATCATTGCGAAAAACTTCTCCAAGATAAAATCAAAAGAGAAGAAGATGCTTTGAAAAAAATGAAGAAAAAAGAAAAGAAAAGATTGCAACAAAACACACTCAAAAAAGATGATAAATCGATAAATGGAGTGTCGGAGATGCTTTCACAACAATTCCATGAAGTTCTATTGCAATCAGGATATGTTGATACGGTTAATAAAGTGTTTAGAGATAATTACAATACTATTTGGATTCAAGGCAGATTAAAAAATGCAAATGAATTTGTTATTGCTGACAATACGGTTTATCGCTATGTGAGCACAAACATTGATTGGATAATTTACAACAATTACGACGAAAAATTGGATTCCATTCGTGTGTATTCTTATTCAGACCCATTTGAATTCAATTTATATATAGACGGAAGCTCAGAAGTATTAGATAATTGTTTTACAAATAGTTACCTAAAACTAAGAGGGAATGAAAAATTTGTTGATTTGTTAAAAATCAATACAAATTCAGCTGTACCTTCCATAAAAACTACTATTAAAACACCAACTCAAAAAGTAACCAGCGTTGAGGATGCGGCTAGTGCGAGTGTAATTATTAAAAGAAAAGACAAAGGTCACGGATCAGGATTTGCCATAACTAACGACGGGTATATTTTAACGAACTTTCATGTCGTTGCAGGTAAATCAATGGATGAACTTGAAAAAATAAGTGTAATCCTTGCAAATGGAGATGAAATTGATGCAGAAGTAATTTCCTACAACCGAGAGAAAGACTTGGCCTTACTTAAAGCAAATACAAAATTTGAGAAAGCCTTTGTATTAAAAAACACAAAAGAATACAAAGTTCTTCAAGAAGTTTATACGATTGGTGCTCCAAAATCAATAGAACTTGGACAAACCGTTTCAATCGGGTTATTGTCTAGTGAGCGCAAAAACAAAAACGTTAATATCTTACAATTGAGCATTAACCTCAATTCAGGAAACAGCGGAGGTCCTTTGTTCGATAAAACAGGAGCACTTCATGGCGTTATACGATCAAAATTGATTGGAAAG
>CAZHPL010000002.1:0-1882 GCA_964534495.1 uncultured Lishizhenia sp. | reverse complement strand
CGGGACGGCCCCCCCCCAGGAGCAGCATGGGGCAGGGGTAGCAGGATTCAACCCCCAGTAAGCAGGGGGGGGCGTCATGCATCAACAGCCACCACAGTGCAGATGAGGGGGGTTGGTTTTGCTATTCCATCATTTGAGGTTGGAGAAGCACTAAATATTAATGTTATAAAATAATGATTATGCTTTCAAAAATTAATTCAAAATATAAAATTGTAATAGCTTTTGTAATCCTTTGTACTACATTACAAGCACAAAAATTTTACGTCTTACCATCCCTAACCTTCGCAGCTGGGAAAACCAAACAAGTTGTTGGAAATGGCTTTGGGCTTGAAATAGGAAATGTTAAAGGTTTTTATTACGGAGCAAGAGCCAGAACATTTTTAAGCTTAGATTACTTAACCAACGCTAACAATCGAGAACTTAAGCACTCCTATAACAATGATTATGACACAACGCATTACCAACTTGTAAATTTCCTAACTGGAACCATTGGTTATGGAATTGACTTTTCTCCCATTAAAACTGGAAAAGTTAATGTGTATTATGGAGCTGATTTAATTGCTGGTTTCATTAGAGGAAAAACGCAAGTGAAAGTGGACTATTTCTATCCATTTGAAAACGATTATACATATAACAATAACATTTCTTCTTTTTACCTAGGTGTTCGAGGTAGAATTGGTGTCGAATATCCGTTTAAGAAATCCGCTGTTGGATTAGAAGTTTCAAGAACAATTAATGTTTCAAAAGATATTTATTATTTTGAAAATAAAACAATAGGGTTTCATGGGAAACTAAATATTTCATTGCTTTTTAGATGGTAACATCGTATTTATTAAATAAAAAAAGGGTTGATTTACGTCAACCCTTTTTTTATACTTACTGTTCCTTTACAACACCATATTGATAATCTTCCCAGGTACAATAATGAATTTTTTAGGCGTTTTACCTTCTAACCACTTTTGTGTATCCGGATGTGCCATGATTTGCTCTTGAATCTGTTCAACCGTTAGATCCAAAGGCAAAGCCAAAACAAAGCGCATTTTTCCGTTAAAAGAAACTGGATATTTGTACGACGATTCCTGCAAATGAGCCTCATTAAATTCAGGATATTTTGCATGCGTAATCGTTCCTGCATCGTGACCTAATTTCGACCAAATTTCTTCGGTGATATGCGGTGCATAAGGTGCCATTAAAATGGTCAATTGCTCCAACACATGACGGTTGTTGCATTTTTGATCGGTCAACTCGTTCACACAAATCATGAATGAAGAAACACCAGTATTGAATGAAAAACGATCTAAATCATCGCGTAATTTCTTGATGGTTTTATGCAAGGTTTTCATGGCTTCCTTGCTTGGTTCGGCATCACTTACTTCAAAACTTCCATTCACATGAAACAAGCGCCAGTATTTTTTCAAGAAGCCGTGAACGCCTGTAATTCCTTTTGTGTCCCACGGTTTACTTTGCTCCAAAGGCCCTAAGAACATTTCGTACATACGCAACGTATCTGCGCCAAATTTTTCTACTAATTCATCTGGAGTCTGAACGTTGTATTTGGATTTAGACATTTTTTCGACTTCACTTCCGCAGATGTAATCACCATTTTCCTCGCAAATGAATTCAGCATCCGCAAACTCAGGACGCCATTTTTTGAATGCTTCGATATCTAATTTATCATTGTCAACGAGGGAAATGTCTACATGAATCGGATTAGTTTCATAATTTGATTTTAATCCATTGGAAACCAATTTGCTTTCTCCTTGAACGCGATAAACAAAACTACTTCTCCCCAAAATCATCCCTTGATTGATCATTTTTTGGAACGGTTCTTCAAATGGAATATAGCCTTGGTCGAATAGGAATTTTGTCCAGAAACGAGCGT
>CAZHPL010000001.1:61187-64696 GCA_964534495.1 uncultured Lishizhenia sp. | reverse complement strand
AATGCGCTCGCGAAAACCAGGTATTAAATTTGTTGGCTTTTCTTCCAAATCCTCTAAATCAAGGCGCATTTGAATTAATTTTTTGCGCGTGATGCTCCAAAGATTCGGCCCACGTAAAGCTTGAATTTTAAGTATCTTCATAATTGATTGTTTAGCAGTTTAGTATTTGAAGACTGAAACTAACAAAAAGAAATCAAAAAATGAAGGGTTCGAGCAACTTTATTGAAAATTACTTCAAAGGAATGCCTCTTGAACTTACAGGACCTGCGCTTTGACTCTTTTCTAAACTAAATGAGAAAGTGCTACCTTGTCCCGGTTTACTGTGCATGGAAATGTGTTGTCCGTGAGATTCAAGAATGTGTTTTACAATCGCCAAACCTAAACCCGAACCACCTTCGTTTCTGTTGCGACTTTTCTCCACACGGTAAAAACGCTCGAATAAGCGCGAATGGTGTTTTTCATCAATTCCAGGACCATTGTCGCTCACCTCAACCGTTACCAATTTGTCAAAAACAATAATGCTAACAACTGTTTCCCCTTTTTCATTACCGTAAAAAATGGAGTTGCTAAACAGATTAGTGAAAACCTGACCTATTTTCGAGCGGTCTGCGGTAACGTAAATCGGTGTATAAGATTTATCAAAATGCAGTTTAATTTCCTTTGCAGCGGCTGAAATTTCTAAGGCGTCGAAAATCTCGTTGATTAACTCAATTAAATCAAACGAACGAAATTGCATTTTTAATTCCTCTACTTCCAGTTTTGTGATTTCATCCAAATCTTCTAAAATGGAAGCCATTCGATCGGTTGCTTTTGCAGCGCGTTCCAAAAAAGAACGACTGATTTCAGGATCGTCCATACCTCCATCCAAAAGCGTCAATAAAAAGCCTTGAATCGAGAAAACAGGCGTTTTTAATTCATGTGCCAAATTCCCCAAGAACTCTCTACGGAAAGCATCTTGGTCGCGCAAGCGGGAAATTTCGGTGTTTTTATCCTCTTTCCAAACTGTTACTTCTCTTTCTACATTTTGCAACATGGTGTCAATGGATTGGCGATTGGTTTCAGATGCTTTTGAACTTTTTTGAATGGAACGATAGATGAGTGATAAGCGATTGTAGATAAAGTTTTTGAGTAGAAAATAAAAAATTAAGTAAGCAAATGCACCTGAGATTATCGGTATGATGATTAGTAATAAGGTATTCAGTTTGACAATCCAAAGGTGCACTAACAAGGTGAAGCCAAAACTTACCAAGGTAAATGCTAGACTGCCAATAAGAATTAAAATACTTGGGCGCGCGTTTTTCACTTTTCGTTGAATGTATATCCTACACCTTTTATGGTACGAATATAATCATCTCCGAGCTTTTCGCGCAATTTACGAATGTGAACATCAATGGTACGTTCCCCAACAATGGTTTCATTTCCCCACACGATGGCCAAAATTTGCTCACGGTTAAATACTTTTCCAGGTCTGCTAGCCAAAAGTTCTAGCAATTCAAACTCTTTTTTAGGTAAAATCATTTCCACGTTATTCAATTCTATCATAAACTTTTCACGATCGATTTTCAAACTGGAATCTTTTGTCTCAATTTCAATGCGATTACTTTTCTCCAAACGGCGCAACAACGATTCAATCTTACTGATTAACAAACGTGGTCGAATGGGTTTTGAAATATAATCATCTGCACCCGCTTCAAAACCTGCAATCTGCGCATAATCTTCTGAACGTGAGGTCAAAAAAGCAATAATCGGTTGAGATAAATTCAAATCTTTTCGGATGACTTGACAGGTTTCAATCCCATCCATTTTTGGCATCATCACGTCTAATAAAATCAAAGACGGACTAATTTGTTGTGTTAGCTTAACAGCTTCTTCTCCGTTTGTAGCTGTAAAAACTTTGTATCCCTCTTTTCGAATATTGTAACTCAAAAACTCTATGATATCCGGTTCGTCGTCAACAATTAATATCGAATGTCCTTTTAAATTTTCCATACAAAGCATAAAAAAGGCTGTCAGCTCATACGAACCAACAGCCTGGTGAAAATTATTTTCTGATAATCAATTTCTCAACACTTGTGCTTCCATTGCTTGTGAATTGTAGCATGTAAGCGCCATTTGCCAAGTTCGTTGCATCAAACGATGTTGATACAGTACCTTGATTTGTAATGGTTTGTTGATTAACCGTTCTTCCTGTAAAGTCAACTAACTTTATTTCAACCGTTTCATTTGTATTCGTGAATGAAACGTTTACTGTTTCAGAAGCAGGATTTGGATAAATTGTCAATCCTTCAACTCCTTCTAATTCATTTACTCCTGCTGTGATTGCTACTGTCAATACTGTTGTATCAGAGCAATTTCCATTTAAAGCAGTCAACACAACTGTGTATGTTCCATTTACGGCAAATGCGTGAACAGGTGTAGCAGCTGAAGAATTTGTAAAGTCACCAAAATCCCAAGAATAACTTGTTGCATTTTGAGAAGTGTTGGTGAATGTAACAACATTTCCGTTTGTTGTAAATCCTGCATTAGCAGTTGGACTCGTTGTGAAAGTCACATTCGTTGCAGCTGAAATTCCAACTCCATTACAAGCATCAGTGTTTGTTGTTGTAACAGTAAATGAACCTGTATTTGTTACGGTAATACTTTGAGTGGTAGCACCTGTTGACCAGTTGTAAGAATCCGCAGTTGAAGCTGTTAAAGTTACCTCATCACCTGAACAAGCTTGTGTTGCAGAAGTATTGATGGTAGGCGCTGGCGAGTTACTTACATTCACAACTGTCGCAGCTGAAGTGTTTGAACATCCGTTTCCATCTGTTACGGTAACTGTATATGAACCTGAAGTGGTAACTGTTATAGCATTTGTAGTTGCAGTTGTTGACCAAAGGTTTCCGCTTGTTGCACTTGAAGTCAAAACAACTGAACCACCTGTACAGAAAGATGTTGCACCACTTGCATTGATCGTTGGTGTTGCTGGAAGTGCGTTAACTGTTACTGTTACCATCGTTCGAGGACCTTCGTAACCAGCAGCATTTTGTTGTGCTACGTAATAAACATAGGTTCCCGCAGCCGTAGTTGAAGGCGTTGGCGTTGCGATTGGTGAACCACCGTTTGCGTTTTCATACCATTTAATCGTACAATCTGAATTTCCAGTTGCAGAAAGAGCTGTTGTGTTTTGTCCAACACAGTAAGAAACAGCAGTAGTTGTTTGAACAGCACCAATAACGGTTGGGTTAATTCCTGCATCCGCAAAAGAGTAATTGGTTAAAGCAACTGAACTTGCAGCAGGACGTAAATCTGGATTAATGAAGTTTGTTCCATACGGATCTACTAAAATGTTAGCCGAAGAAGCTAATGAATCGTTGTGATTTGAACCAAACCAAGAATAAATATCAAATGAACTTGTTGTATTTCTTTCAACTGAGTAATTCGTTAAATAACCTGCAACAACATTATTTTGGTATTTCAACACACCATTTGCTGCGTTTGCCTCACATGCTGTTCCATCAATATGG
>CAZHPL010000001.1:60348-61177 GCA_964534495.1 uncultured Lishizhenia sp. | reverse complement strand
AACCATCCATGAAAATAGAATTGTAGATTTTCAATCCTGAATTTCTACGAATACGTGCACCTCTTCGAAAACCACTTGCAACGCTTGCGCTTGTGTTACCTCTTAAAGGACCTACATACGTAATGTTAGAGAAAACGGCTGAAGTTTGAGGTGTTGCTGTAGTTCCGTTTGCATCGTTATCCGATTCGAATCCTTCTGATGTAGAAACCGTTGGATTGTCAGCGATTTGCGGGTCACGGATAGCCACTCCAAATTGAACATGACCTGAAAAACCATTGTCCGTGTCAAAATCATCATCTAAATTTCTGTACGATACCAAGTGGCGACAATTTACTGTTCCACCGAACCATTCGTATGCATCGTCATTTGAGAAAGAAACTTGAATAAAGTCAATCGTTGTTCCACGACCAACAGCACCTAATGTCAATCCATTGATTTCTTTATTCGGTTGATAAACATATCCTGGGAATTCGATACGAACATAACGCAATGTTCCTGAATTATCATTGTCGTCTGGGCTAGTTCCTCCACCAAATTGTGTGTCTGGACCTACCACTATTCCTTCAATATTAGCTATACCACCCGCGTTGTTATTGCTCGCTTTTCCCATCAAAATCACGCCTCCCCAATCACCAATAGCACGTTGTCCTGCAGGTTGATTTGAAGTGAAAACAATTGGATTAGAAACGGTTCCATCTGCCACTAATTTTGAACCTTGTGTAATAAACAAACCTGATCCAGCAGTGTTTTTATCACCCATGATTACCGTTCCCGGCTGAATGGTTAAAGTTGCTCCATTTTTCACATAAATTTGACCTTGCAACAAATA
>CAZHPL010000001.1:41296-60338 GCA_964534495.1 uncultured Lishizhenia sp. | reverse complement strand
TTGTTAGAAGTCCAAGTAGTGTTTGTTGTTATGGAAGTTGTTACGTTCACGTTTGAAGTTCCATAATTTGTGTTTTGTGGATCCCAGTTTGTCCAGTTGTCTGTCCATTGATTTACAGGCGCTGGTGCAAATGCTCCACGGTAATTCGTAGGTACAAAAAAACTTTGTCCGAAAGCCATGGCTCCTGTTAAGAGCATCATCGGAAGAAAGGTAATTTTTTTCATTTTTGACTTTATTTTAGTTGAAGCAAAATTCAAGTTATGACTTGATGTTATCGTTAGGCAAACACTATCATTCAGCTAAGTAATGTTTAAGCCAATGTTAACTGTGTAAAGGAATTGTTAGGACTAAAATTTATACGTAAGCGAGAAAGAAAAAGTCGGAGCAAAACGCGTTGACCAAACCAAATCATCTGTACGCTCGTTGTAACGATTTTCACCCGTTTTATCGCCCAAGAACAAGAAGTCTGTGAATTTCGTGAAGCCACCACGATTATCAGCTGAACTATAATTGTTTTGGTAGAAAATCAATTTTTGTGCAAGTACATTTTGACAATTTAACTTCAATTCCAGTTTCTTGTTTAAGAATTGTTTTGCAACTTGTAAATCCAAAAAGGTTCTGCTTTTCTCCCAAATATCAGGCTGAAGAACACTTCCTAAGACATAAATACGTGGTCCTACTTTATTGATATTTGCGGTGAAAGACAAGTCAGATTTTGTTTGATAAGTCATTCCAAAATTAAACACATACGGTGATTGTCCTTGCAATGGACGGCTTGCATACGGCGTTCCAATATTTTGCGAAACATCGACTTTCGAACGAACCAAGCCTAAGTTGGTAAATAATTGAAATTGACGTAACCAAGAAGCTGAATCGGCAAAAAACAAGTTACCTAAAGTTGTTTTAGCTTCTAATTCAATTCCAAAATTCGTTGCTGTAGGAACATTTTTATACGTGATTTCGTTCATTACATCTGGTCGTGCAATTTGCTCGATAGGATTGCTGAAATATTTGTAAAAAATCGTCGCTGACAATAATTGTCCGTTGCCAGGATAAAATTCATAACGCAAATCCGCATTTGTGATTTTAGCTCTTTTCAAACTGTCATTTCCTGACAAAACGAATTGTGTGCTGAAATCATAGAATGCAAAGGGTGCCAACTCACGATATTCAGGTCTGTTCAAGGTTTGAGAACCACTTAAACGAATATTGTGTTTGTCGTTGATGTTGTAAATCACATTCACTGAAGGCAAAAAGTCCAAGTTGTGTTGTAATACATTGAGATCCGATTTATCAGCTCTCAATGCGTTTAATTTCTGCGTGAAATCCTCAATGCGAACACCGTACAACAATTTCACATGATTAAAAGAATTGAAAAACGACAAGTAACCTGCATATAAATTAGAAGATGCTTGATAACTATCCGAAGCTTTTGTTCCGTCTGATAATTTGAAACCTCCCAAACCGTTTGACATCAATCCCATGTGTTCGGGAGTGAAAATCGAATCTTCCGGTTGGTATAACAAATTGTAATCAAAATTCACATTTCCACCTGAAACACCGTATTTCGTATAACCCAATTGACGTGCTGAAAAATCACGATTTCTGAATTGTGTGAAAACACCCGCTTTTACATCTGTTTTGATATTTCCCCATTTCATTGCGTAGGTTCCGTTTAACTTTACGCTGTAGATTTTTTCTTTATTGGAAGAGAAAAACATACTTCCACCATAGTCAGGACCAACATTGGATTGAGAGATATTTGCCACCCACATCGTATCGTAAGGATTGGGATCATTTGGATCGTTTACGTTTTTCAAACGTGAATAAATCGAACGGCGTAAATTTGGAATCGTGCGTTGAATGGTGCTCAAAGCTGTCGTCCAATCTAACTTAAATTTTCCATCCGCAAACACGTGGTTTCCATTCAATTGTCCTGCATAAATTTGATTGGAAGTAAACCAATTCGCATTGGAACGTATTAAAGTTGGATTCGTTTCTTCAGGATTTACTTCACCTGTACGATTGATCAAACGACTGTCTGCATTTACACTGTACAAATTTTTCAAACTAAATGTATTGGCATTGTTCAACTTAAATGCAAAATTGGCCATTGCACCGACCAAGGTTTGATTGATGTAAGCTTTGTCCAAATAATCCGTTTCCATTTGCGAAGCACCAGTACCACCTGCCGCATTATCCGTATAGGAACGACGAATGGTCTCCTGAAAGCTGTTTGTTCTATTGTAGGAAAGCGAACCGATAAATCCAAATTCGCGTTCTTCAGAAATTGCTTTACGAATTCCTGCCGCATATTGCAAATTCATATTCGGCATAAACGTATAGTCTGACAATTTCCAATTGTATGAAAACGACTTCGCTAAGTCCGCTTGTTGACTCAATAAACTTGGGTAAGACGTAACACTTGGAATGGATGAAGGAAGTGAACGGGTTTTATCAGAAATACCCAACCAATCCATTTTACCTGTTTCGCCATGCACTGCCGTTTTGAAGGTTGAAAGTGCGTTGTAACCTGATCCGATTGTCAAAGATTGAAAATTCTCAACTGGAATGTCTTTGGTTTTTACTTGGATGATTCCACCCGCAAATTCAGCAGGAAGATCAGGTGAAGCAGTTTTGACAATCGTTAAATTATCCAACATGTTTACCGGGAAAATATCAAATGCAAATGCTTTTCTGTCTCCTTCTGAACTTGGAAGCGGCGCACCATTCAAATAAGCAGCATTGGAACGGGCGTTTAACCCTCGTATGACAGCAAACTTATTGTCCTGAATACTTGCTCCACTAACACGTTTTAATGCGTCACCCACTGTTCTGTCTGGTGATTTTTTCACCAACTCAGCAGGAATCCCATCCAATACCACCAAACTATTGCGTTGAATTTGCAACAAACTTCCCGTAGATTCTTTATTAATGGTTTTGGTAACCGTAATGGGACCCAAGGATTTCACAACAGATTCTAAGTTAAGGTCAATAGTTTTTGATTCATTCGAAGCAACTTTTACATCTGTCAACACTTTGTTATTATAGGAAACTGCTCGGATTTCTAGTGTGTAACTTCCAGCTGTTAAACCCGTCAAGTGGTATTCACCGTTTAAATCTGAAAGGCAACCTTTCGTTGTGCCTTGAATCATCACCTTTGCACCGTAAATGGCTTCTCCGTTGGTAGCATCTGTGATTTTCCCATTCACGCTTGCATTTTGTGAAAACAAGCTAAATGTCAATAGATTAAACAAAAAAATAGGCAGAAAATAAATCGTTTCCATGAATCGTATTTTTACGCCACAAAGGAACGACCATGAGTTGACAGGGAAATTAAGACAAGGTTAAGGTTGCATTAATTAGGCTTGGAGAAAAGGTAACATTGCGTTAACATAAGGAGAAAATGACTAAAAAAACACAACATTCTTTCGTTCAATTTGTATTAACTGTTGTCAAGATTTAACACAAATCAAGGGTTAAAAACGGATGGAATCGTAATTTTGTAAAAAATTTAAAAACTATGTATCCAGCAGAAATAGTACAACCGATGAAAGAAGATTTGACTAGCGTCGGTTTCGAAGAATTATTGTCAGCAGAAGCAGTTGATAACACCATCAAAAATACAGATGGAACGTTGTTAGTTGTGGTTAATTCCGTTTGTGGATGTGCTGCAGGAAATATGCGTCCAGGTGTGAAATTGTCGATTCAACACGACAAAAAACCAAGCAAATTAACAACGGTTTTCGCAGGAGTTGATGGAGAAGCTGTGGCGCAAGCACGTAAATATTTCTTGCCTTACCCACCTTCATCTCCTTCCATTGCGCTTTTCAAAGATGGTAAATTGGTCCACTTCTTGGAAAGACACCACATTGAAGGAGCAAGTGCAGCTTTAATCGCACAAAATTTGGCGGCTGCTTACGACGAATTCTGTTAATTCAAACGTATGAAACGCATTTATTTTTTGAGCACCTGTGATACTTGTCGCAGGTTGCTCAAAGAATTTGGTGACACCTCAACTTATGAGTTAATAGACATCAAAATCAATAATATTGACGGCGAAACCTTAGATTTTGTACAAAGCAAAACAGGTAGCTATGAAGCCCTTTTTTCGAAAAGAGCCATCAAATACAAAACATTAGGTTTGAAAGACCAAAACCTTTCGGAGACAGATTTTAGGCGTCTCATTTTAGAAGAATACACCTTTCTAAAACGTCCCGTTCGAATTGACGGAGACAGCGTTTTTCTGGGTAAATTGAAGTAGAAATTTTTTTCATTCATTCTTTTCTTAACGAATTAATCACTCTTTTTTATTGTAAGAACTCCCCTTTTTCACTAACTTAAAATGAAAACAGACGAAAATGGAGTTAATTTCAAAAGATGATTTACAAGCAAAAATCTTTACCATTCGAGGCATTCAAGTGATGCTGGACAGAGATTTAGCAGTGCTTTATGGCGTTCCAACAAAAGTTTTAAATCAAGCTGTCAAGCGAAATAAAGAGCGATTTCCTGAGACATTTTGTTTTCAACTAAATAAAAAAGAATTTACAAATTGGAAGTCACAAATTGTGACCTCCAATTCAGAAAAAATGGGACTAAGACATCTGCCACATGTTTTTACAGAACAAGGTGTTGCAATGCTTTCAACGGCTATTAGAAGTGAAACGGCAGTCAAAGTAAGCATTCAAATCATGGAGACATTTGTTCGAATTCGTCAACAAGTCCGCTCGAATGATGAACTGATTCATCGTTTAATCTTTCTTGAAAAGAAGCAAAATATTACTGAGGAAAAAGTGGATTTTATCTTAAAATCTATGGACTCAGAATCAATAACAAAGTCAAAAGGCATCTTCTTCGATGGACAACTTTTTGAAGCGTATGTTTTTGCAAACGAACTCATTAAAAGTGCAAAACACTCTATTATTCTCATTGACAACTACATTGATGAAACGACCTTATTGATGTTGAGTAAAAGAAACCCGAACTGCAAAGCAATCGTTTACACGACTAAAATTTCTCAGCAATTACAATTGGATATTTCAAAACACAACGCTCAATTTCCTCCAATTGAAGTCCGAATGCTAAAATCTTCCCACGATCGCTTTTTAATCCTTGACGAAAAGCAATTGTATCACATTGGCGCTTCTTTGAAAGATTTAGGAAAGAAGTGGTTTGCTTTTTCTAAACTCAATGAAATTTTGCCAGATATTTTGGCGAAATTGAAGCAATAATTTGATTTTTTCTTTTGTTTCAAATTATCTTTTTCACTAACTTAAAGTGAAAACAGACGAAAATGGAGTTAATTTCAAAAGATGATTTACAAGCAAAAATCTTTACCATTCGAGGCATTCAAGTGATGTTGGACAGGGATTTAGCAACGTTGTATAATGTTGAAACAAAGCGTTTAAATGAGCAGGTTAAAAGAAACATTGAACGCTTTCCAAATTATTTTAGGTTTCAACTCAATACATTAGAAAAAAAATAAAAATCTAAAAACAATTCACAATACTTACCTAGCTTCGAAGGATTTGCAATCCTTCGCTTAACCACTACAAATTCTTCAAATCACAAACCTAGCTTCGAAGGATTTGTAATCCTTCGCTTAACCACTACAAACTCTTCAAATCACAAACCAATTAATAATTTCTCCAATGCAAACAGGTATAAAACATACGATTAAAACAAATAGCGCATATTACCTCACGCTTACCGTTGTGGACTGGATTGATGTATTTATTCGTAAAAACCACAGAGATGCAATAATCCAATCCTTCAAATATTGTCAACAAGAAAAAGGACTAATCATTTTCGCATATTGTATCATGAGCAATCATATTCACCTAATTGCCAACTCTGACAAAGGTTTTCATCTTAGCGATGTGATTCGTGACTTCAAAAAATTCACCGCCAAAAAAATTATTGAGCAGATTAAAAATGAACCAGAAAGTAGAAGAGAGTGGATGCTAAAATTGTTTGAGGATCATGCGGCAACAAGTCAAAAACACAAAGTCTATAAATTTTGGAAGGCAGGCAATCATGCCATTGAATTATATTCAGAAAAATTTGTGTGGGAAAAAATCAATTATATTCATAAAAATCCTGTAAAAGAAGGCTTGGTTAAAAATCCAGAAGATTGGTGTTATTCATCTGCATCCAATTACCAAGAAATGGAAAGTATTATGGAAGTTGAAAGATTACCACAACGATTAATTACATTTTACTAGCTCGAAGAATTTGCATTCCTTCTATAAAAGCTACAAATTAGGCAAAGCAAGGATTTTGAAAAGCTGAGTGTTAAATGCCGCAGGATTGCAAATCCTGCGGAGCGTGGGTCAATTAAATAACAAACCCTTTACTTGAAACTAGCCCATAAGTTTCTTACTTTTGCACATCAAATTTTTGGCTTATGTATCGTACGCACACTTGTGGTGAATTAAGATTAGAACATGTTGGAACGGAAGTAACACTTGCAGGTTGGGTTCAACGTTCACGTGATTTAGGTGGAATGACATTTACCGATTTGCGTGATCGCTATGGCATCACTCAGTTAGCTTTCAACATGGAAGTGAATGCAGATTTGTGCGAACAAGCCCGAAAATTAGGTCGTGAATTTGTGATTCAGGTAACTGGAATTGTAATCGAACGCAGTAGCAAAAATAAAAGCTTGGCAACAGGTGAAATCGAAATCAATGTTACAGAATTAAAAATTCTGAACGCAGCGAAATTGCCACCTTTTACCATCGAAGATGAAACTGATGGTGGCGATGAACTACGTATGCAATATCGTTACTTGGATTTACGCAGAACTCCGGTTCAACAAAAATTGATTTTACGCAATAAAGTAGCATTGGAAACAAGAAAATACTTGGATTCTCAAAACTTTATGGACGTTGAAACACCTGTCTTGATTAAATCTACGCCAGAAGGTGCTCGCGATTTCGTGGTGCCAAGTCGTATGAACGAAGGACAATTTTACGCTTTACCGCAATCACCGCAAACGTTTAAGCAATTATTGATGGTTTCAGGTTTTGACCGCTACTACCAAATTGTGAAATGTTTCCGCGATGAAGATTTACGTGCAGACCGTCAACCTGAGTTTACACAAATCGACTGCGAAATGGCATTTGTGGAGCAAGAAGACGTATTGAATACTTTCGAAGGACTGATCAAACACTTATTCAAAACCGTTCGTGGCGTTGAATTTGAAGGTGCTTTCCCAAGAATGACATACGCTGAAGCGATGGAAAAATACGGTTCAGACAAACCGGATATTCGTTTCGGAATGGAGTTCGTGGACCTGACTAAAGAAGCACAAGGCAAAGACTTTGTAGTTTTTGATAGCTCTGAAATTGTGCTGGGAATAAACGCTAGTAAATGCGCTGAGTTTACCCGTAAGCAAATTGATGAATTAACCGAATGGGTAAAACGTCCTCAAATCGGAGCGAAAGGAATGGTTTATTTGCGCTACAATGCAGATGGAACGTTTAAATCTTCCGTAGACAAGTTTTATTCAGAAGCGGACTTGAAAGTTTGGGCTGAAAAAGCAAATATGCAACCGGGTGACTTGTTGTTATTGCTTTCAGGAGAAACTAATAAAACGCGCAAACAATTAAATGAATTGCGTTTACATGTAGGGAATCAATTAGGCTTACGCAACCCTGAAGTTTTCAAACCATTATGGGTATTGGATTTCCCGCTTTTAGAATGGGACGAAGAAAATGAGCGTTACCATGCTATGCACCATCCGTTTACATCACCGAAACCTGAAGATTTTGAATTGTTGAGCACTGATCCGGGAAAAGTTCGCGCAAATGCGTATGACTTGGCTATGAACGGTGTTGAATTAGGTGGAGGTTCCATTCGTATTCATGATCGAACTTTGCAATCGCAAATGTTTGATTTATTAGGTTTCACGAAAGAAGAGGCGCAGGCACAATTCGGGTTCTTAATGAATGCCTTTGAATATGGTGCACCACCACACGGAGGTTTGGCTTTCGGATTAGATCGTTTGGTGGCAACCATGAGTGGTTCTGAATCGATTCGTGATTTTATTGCCTTCCCGAAAAACAACAGCGGTCGCGACACGATGATTGACGCTCCTTCTCCTTTAGATGAAAAACAATTGAAAGAGTTAGGGATTCGGTTGAGCTAAAATTATTTTGTAATTTAGATAAAAAATCACCTATGCAAAGTAATTTGGAACGCATAACGATAGACCCTGCAATCTGCCACGGAAAACCAACTATTCGTGGTTTACGTTATCCGGTAGAAAACATGCTAGAATTAATGGCATCGGGTATGAGCATTGATGAACTTTTAGAAGATTACCCAGATCTTGAAAAAGAAGATTTTCTTGCATGTTTAAGCTATGCATCAAAACTAGCAAGTTCAAAAAGCATTCATAAAATCGCTTCGTGAAATTTATTGTTGATGCGCAATTGCCAGTATCCTTATGTTATTTATTAAAACATAGAGGTTTTGATGCAGTTCACACAATTGAACTTCCCCAAGCAAATGCCTCTTCAGACCGATTAATTACTGAAATTGCCCTAAATGAAAGTAGAGTAGTTATTACTAAAGACAGTGACTTTCTAGATAGTTACCTATTAAAATCTCAGCCCAAGAAGTTAGTTTTAGTTAAGACAGGAAATATAAATAACAAAGCTTTAATTTCTTTATTTGACACGAATTTAATGTTGATTGTAGAAATGCTAGTCCGCAATAATCTTGTTGAAATCACTTCGACGCTAATTGTTGAACACGAATAAATTTTGCCTTCCAAAAAAAACAACAACGGTCGAGACACGATGATTGATGCTCCTTCTCCTTTAGATGAAAAACAATTGAAAGAATTAGGGATTCGGTTGAGTTGATTCCGAACGGCAATAACCACAAAAACCCTACATTTGATGTAGAAGACCTCACATGAAAATTCTCCACCTACTTCTCTTTTTACTTTTATCCTTATCGGCTAAAACGCAGAATCATTATCCGTTCCCTGACACTAACGCCTATTGGAATATGTTCTATTCATATTTGGGGAATTTAAGTGTTGACAATCCCATTGGCGTTTTGGGCGATACAAGCATTAACCATATTTCTTACATCAAGGTCGTTCAATCAACCGATACGCTTTTTAATTTTCAGTCTAATTATCCGTTTTATTGTGCTGTGAGAGAAGAAAATTCGAAGTATTACTTTGTTTTTCCAAATGACACAAATGAAGTGCTTTATTATGATTTTAATTTGAATGTTGGAGATACCATACACTATTCACAAAATGAATTTATTTGGGTTCCAACAACACTCAAGGTCACTGCAAAGGATTCTATTCAAATTGGAAATAGTTACCGAAAACGAATAAGATTAGTAAACAATGATGGCACAGGTGAATGGCTGTCACAAGTTTGGATTGAAGGAATTGGCAGCAATTATGGATTAAGATATGTCCATAATTACATCGTTGACTTTGAACATGCGATGAGTTGCTTTCACCAAAATGATACGTTAGTTTATCTAGATAGTCAATTTCAGGCCTGTTATCGCTGGACATTAGTTGGTATAGAAGAAAACCAGTTACAGCCTTTGAGGGCATTTCCAAATCCTACTAGTAATGCAATTTCGTTTGAAGTTTTAAGTGATGAATTGGTCAACACGACACTCGAAATAAGGAATGCTCAAGGCAAACTTTACACAAAAACTGCCATAAACGAAGCTGTTTTTTCCATTGAAACGTCGAGTTTTCCAGATGGCATTTATTTTTACGATATCCAACTAACATCTGGCAAGAAGCTGCATGGAAAGTTTATGAAGCTATGAAAAGGTAGCTTTTACATTTAATAGCTCAAGTAAAACACCAGAAAATCAATTTTAGAAGAGGCAATCTTTTTTTTCATGTCCTTAAAATCGCGAATTCTGGACGCCAGTTGAACAAATTCTTTGGTATGCTTGCCATTTGGCGGATTTTCTGGAATGGTTTGTTGCCAATTAAAATAGTCTTCAATTATCGCTTGCTGTTCAGTTGGAATTACTAAATCGTATAAATCCCAATCTATTTCATCGTATTCAAATTCGTTGAAACGCTTGCAAAGTGCCAACATAAAATTGAGCCATCCAAGGATATTTTCCTTTTCTAAATAATAGCCAGCCTCAAATTTTTTGAATCCAAAAACTGTTTTCGTTTCACCAATAAGCTGTGAGAATCGAAAGGAAACCACCCGATTGTAGTTGTAGTTTTTGGGTATTTCGATGAATCCTTTCGTGATTTTTTTCGGGTAAATAGCAATGTCATGATAAATGATTTCTTCCCATTTTCGGTTTTCAATTGCCAAAAGCAGTTGATTGTTGGCTTCTATTTCAAAATAGCTTTTAAGTTCTTCTTCATCAATTAGAAAAAAATGACTAGTCATCCCCATAGCATTGCTATTTAAAAGTAAAAATCTGTAAATGAAGAAATTGTTTTCAAAAGATTTTCATTCCATGCGCCTTTTTTGTGCCGCCCGAACGACGCATCAACAATATATTCTTCAGAAATGCTACTGTAAAATTTAGTTAATCCAATAGTAAGTGCCGTGTAAAATTTATCTTGAGGGAGTTTCCATTCTTGTAAATCGGAATCATCGTAATTTTTAGAACTTAAAATAATGAATCCATCATTGGTATGTTGAAAGATAAGCGAAATCATATCAAATGGAATTTCAAAAGAAAATACAATTTCGGAAAGAGGAGTTGATTTTTTTAGAGAAGAAGCTTGATTTTCTACTAGTTTCTGGACAAATGTAAGTGATAACTCTTCGACTTCCCAACTATCAAAAACTTGATTTTGATAATAAATGACGAATGATTTTGACTTTTGAAAATCTACTTTTAGTTCCATTTTATAGGTGTTTTTTGATATCATTATTCCATTTAAGAACTTCTTCTAAGGAGATAAAAGCAAAGCAAACCGAACCCAACCAATTTGCACTGGAGTAAATGGAACTTGCTTTTAAGTGTTTATTGAATGTTAAAACAAAAGTGGTTTCATCAATGGTTAAACTCTTAATTGTAACGCGCCAATCTATCACTAAATAATGAAACGGTTCTTTGTTTTTTAGTTGAATTGAAAAGCCATGATCTTCTTGGGTTTCATGGTGCATCAACGTGAAATAACATCCAAATTCAAAATCTTTTATGCGATCAAGCAAATTGTTCAAGGTTGTAGTCCCGTCACACTCATAAACGCGATCTTCATCATCAAAGGGTAAATTTTCAGCGAGGTAAAGCACTTGATTTTCATAGATATCAGCATCTTCAATTGACTGCAACACATGTTTTACAAAATTCGTTGTTTCAAATTCCGCAGTAGGAAAAGCAAATAAATGTTGAACGAAAGAACTCATGTTAATTTAAACTTTTCAAGATTTTTGTGCGCGTATCGTAAAGTTTTGTGATACAATTCTTGAGGATCCAATTGCTTATGAAAATTTACATCTTCTTCCTCGCTTAAAGTCGCATATTCATAATTTGCCACTACATTTCGCAATTCAGTATTCCCGATTTTTTCCAAGGCTGGATACAGTAATTCACGCTGTTGGGGAAACCATTCAAAATACATTTTTGCACCACTTCGCATAGCAGTTGTGGCAAAACAAAAGACCACAAAAGCATCTATTTGTTCTTGTTTCAAACCGTCGAAGGAGTCTAAACTGAGCATTGGGTCAAGGTAATCGCTATCGATGTAATCTAAGTCTTCCATAATTTTAATGTAATTTAGAAATAGTAATTATCCCGATACAACTTGATAAAAGCGATATTTTTCTTCAGTTCTTTTAGATGAAGAATCGGATCGTTTTTAGGCAAAAGTTCGGGGTTGTTTTCTGCTCGGTTCAAGAAGTATTCAGCAGCAAAAACTAATTTTTGATAAAACGTTTTTGCATCACACATAGCTTCAGAAATAATTGATTTATCAAACGATTGTCGGCAAATTTTTAGTTCATGATAGTTCAGTTGTTCAACATAAAATTCCTCATAATCTTCAAGCACCCAAGCTTGCATTTTCCAGGTTTTAGGCTTGTCTATTTTTGGACGACTTGGAAGGTTTAAAGCCAAACTTTGTAAAAGGAAAAAGGAAAAATCGCTCGTCACCATTCCATGTGCTTTACCATCAACAACGAATACAAAAAGCTGTTTGTAAACTCTTATTTGGAGCTTCGTTGATTGAATAGGCTGATTGCTAGTTTGTTTCATCAATCATTTTTTGTTAAACTGCATAAACCGTTAATTACAAAATACAATTTTCATCCTTCATAAAAATAACTTTTAAAATCATAACACTTAAAAGCTTCTGGCTTGCTTTTCGAAAGGTGCATCATAAGGAAAGCATATTCTTTTTGAAACTCAGCCACAAGGGTATAGTTGTGTATTTCATAATTGCCAGGCTTTTCTATTGAATGATTTTTAACTTCAATTCTCTCTACGCATTTCTCCGACCATTCCGTAAACAATTGATAGGCAGGTTCTAATCTCATAAAATACCAATACAATTGTTCATTCCCAGGTTGGACATACAAGCTTTGTAAATATTCCACTTTGCGCAAACCGATTCGTTGATCTTCCACAATTTTGCAACGTTCTTCGTATTCTTCTTTGGAAATATACAGATCGTAGGATGTTCGTAGGTTATTCAGATACTGAATGAAGTCCTCTTGCGAATTATAAAGAATAGGGGAATCATACAAATCTCTTTTCAAACGAATTTTTGGTAATTGTTGTATTAAAAAATAGAGCACTATTTGAAGCACATAATTGGCTTCTGCTTGCACACAACCGTCGTTCTGCACTTCGATTTGAATGGCATTTCCTTTGATAGATTTTACCTGAAATAGTTTTTCGGACATCTATTTATTTTGTTCTAAAGTGGACAAATCAAATTCGGGAAAATCGGTGGCTAGCTTTGTTAAATCATATTTTACTGCGTGAAATTCATGTTCTGCAAATACTAAAAACCAGTTGTAAGAACAGCCGACTTGTAAAAAAATCTCAATAAACTTTTCTAGGTCAATTGCTAATGGACATAGTCGTCCATGGTCTTGAAAGAAAATTTGGTAGTCTTTTTTCGAATCTAAAAAATCAATGACTAAGTTGTAACAAAGTGTATGACCAGATACCAATAGTTTTAAATTCATCAGATAGTTTAAATGAGCAAGACTTTCTTCTCGGTCCAAATGGCATTCATACCATTCGTCGTTCCAAATTCTATCATAAAAAGGATTTTTCCTACGTAGCTTTTTAATCTCATTTGTGTTATCCATTTCTTGAGTAGCAGGAATTATTTTTGCATAATTTCCAAACATCTCTTGAAGTGAACAAATGCTATGTTCTAAAACAGTTCCCGTGTTTTTATTTCGTTTGTGCCTCCAATCTATTCCAGCGCAAAACGAATAAAAATCAACGAAGTCTTTTGGCAGTGGTTTGCTAATTATTCTCTCTATTTTATCTAAACGTAGTTCACTTGAAGGCTTTTCAAAAAGCAAGATTGCCTTTGGATTTATAAGTCCTTGTTTTAATAAATTGTAATCTATCATATAGAAAATTTAATCAGTAAATGAAGATAGTAAAAAAGTTACTTTTTGCTCAACTTTATTGTGTACTGCCCAAAACTTTGCACCAAACCATTCGTTACCAGCATCGAAGAAATGAGAAGTGTTGGTGGAAATGCTCCAGATTTCTTGGAAATCCTTGTTTTCGGCACTTTCAATATCAGCTAATAAATAATCCTTGAAAAGTGTTTGGTAAATGAATGCTCTTTTTTCTGAATCCTTTTTCAGGTTTCCTGGAAGGTATGGCAAGCGGTCGTTTTTTAAGTTTGGACCATAAGGACGTTGAAAGAGGTGGTAAATCAAACTGTTTTGATCGAATTTAGTGGTCTCCAAATTACCTAGATTTTCAAAGAAATTGAGGGTGTTGTCGTTTCTTACTTTCTCCAAATCTACTCCCACAAATTCGTTTAAACTGATTTTTTTCGCACTCAATTCTTGGAAAGGAATGGGTTTTCTGAAATCCAAAACAGCATTATTTCCTTCGTACATCAGTAAAGCAGCTAGCAATAGCACATTTTCGGAATCTCGAAGTATGTCTTCTTTAGTGTAGTTGTTTTCCACCGATATTTGAAAAATTGGCATGTAAAATTCAGTCATCAAAAAACTATATTCTTCTACGAAATCAGTATTGAATTGATGTTGAATCACATTCTCTATCAGGTTTTTGAAGATAGAAATGCGTTGTATTTCTTGTGTTTTTAACGAAGCATTTCCTTTCTGCCTTTCGATTGCACGAAGTAAACTATCCAACACCAAAATGTAATTGTTTAGGTTCTTTTTATGGAAAACCAATTTCGGGTTTTCATAGCACAAATACCAATAATTGTCAGGTAAAGGAATTTGTTTTGAGCCACAAACCTCCAATAGTTTTATGAGTGCGCGATAATCGGCAAACTTATTATAGAACCGACTATAGTACGGGAAATGAATCAAGCGTTCCCAATACGTTTTACTTTGTTTTTTCTTAAGTTCTTCAATATAAAACTCCAAAAATTGAAAAGCAAAATCGGCATCGTGACTTTCCATAATTGCGATAAAAAGACAGCCCAAAGATTCTCTTCCTCTGATGGCAGTTGGAGCCACAATTTTACCCGTCATTAAAGCTTGTGCAAATTTTTTGGCATCTTTTTCAGAATTGATTTTTTCATTATCTTGTTTTAAGAACCAATCAATGATTTCTTGCGATTTATTGGGGATTTCGTTCATACATTAAAATAGTCTATTCCAAAATTCGGGATAATCTAGTGAGTTTTGAACAGTCTTTAGTATTTGAGTTTGACTTTTAGTTAACGTTCCTTTTTTGTGATGTTCGTTAATTGAGCGTAGGAAAGCATAGAATTGCTTGAGGTCAATTGCGATTAGACAAGGCATTTGCTCCGACCAATCCATGTCCAAGGAGTAAACAGGAAGTTGTTTTTTTGATGTATCTACAAAGAATGGAAAATAGGTATTTCCTTTTTTTAGAAATCCAATGAGTTGATATGCTGACTGATTATTGACTTCACTCCATAAATCGTATAAGTCACCCTTGATAATTATTTCCGAAGGGTTGATAGCTTCGTTCAACTGGAACTGAATTGCATCGCTCAAATGCAAAGTTTCAAATGGAGCTTTGTTATCTTTTATCATCATTATTTTTAGTTAATGAATTTGGCCAAGGAACTTGAGCTTTGTTATATCCACCTTCAAGGATGAAGTTTTCGCTATTTCCTTCTCCTACAGCTGGAATATTTCTTTCCCAAAACCATTTTAAAATGCTATTTATAAATTCTATATGCCATTCCTCTGATTGATCGTGCAGAAAATCCATATAATGCGAAAAACAATAGTATTCATCAGGAAATTGAATCGCTGCACTGTTTTTAGAATCGTACTTATTGGGGAAAATAGAAATAATACACTCTTTTGTTTGTATTCGATAATCCCAGTATTCAACACTTTTCAAGTAATCAGCGAATTGCTTTATAATGATAGAGTAAGATGCCTCTTCCGTTTCTTGAATGTGGAAGTAAATCATGTAATTATCGAATCGCAGATTCATTTATTTCGCTTTAAATTTTAGGTAGTATTATTACATAAAAGCAGACCGATCATACATTGCAGATTCCCAACTCATTCCTTCCGATAAGTGGAAGAGTAATTCACTGTCAAACACGTCAAACTCAATGAGTGCTTTTGGATAGGAACCGTTGTTTTCCTCTTCAATTAATTCAATCCACGAAATTTCATTATTTGCAGCGCGCACAAATTCTTTATTATTTTCATTTTTCATGAGGTGTTTTTGATTGAAATGAGGCCCTCCGTTGTCGCCAAGACCTGAATAACCAGCAGGAATTGCCTTTTTTTCGGATAAGTAAGCTTCGTAATCTTCTTCGCTGATAAGAACTTCTTCGCGTTTCATAAACGATAACCACTTGTCCATTTTCGATTTAAACGGATGATTTTCAAATGGCCCGAAATCGTGGTATGCTTCCATTATGATTTGAAAAGCAATATTTTCAATCACTTGAATGCTGTTTTGGTCGGGGTGAATACTGCACAATTCCGCTTGGCATTTAGCACCTTCCACTTTTTTGATGGTAACTTTTAAAAGATCTGACATGTTTTTAGTCTTTGAATTATGGTAGTTTAAAATTAAGTATTTCCTCCTCTGTTATGTGTTTAAATTGCTCACCATCAAATCCCTCTAAATCATCTAAACTGTTGATTTCATAACCATAAGCATCTGTTCCAGAAATAAAATTGCCTTGATGGTCGTAATATAACTCATACATATTGTGTCGGTAGTGAATGTTGTAAACGCTTGAGGAGTCGCCGTACAAGGAAATAGAGAGTGATTCAATTTCACCATGTGCATTTTTGATGATACTCGCATAGTCTTCACCGTTTTTCAAAGCATAGTTTTGAATGGTTTGTAAAATGTTTTTCGCGCCAAAACAAGATTCTTGAAGGGTTAAAAATTCAGAGAATTGAGTACTGTTGGTATGGATGTTAAAAGGTATTTCGCCAAACATAGCAACATGTTCTTTGATGACCGTTTCCCAATCTTTCTTTTCGGCTGAGTAATTTTTTGTTTGCGTGGTTTGGGTCATGATGTTACCTTATTTGTTATCAATCCTTGAAATTAATGGAGAACTTTTATATTCTTCATTTTTTCATTTCAATTTTACAGTTACTTTCCATTCTTGCTCATCTTCAAAGCGCACGATTGGTTCGATGCTGAAACTTGCGATGTAAGCATTCGCCTTTTCTTGCAATTCTTGCACAAAATGTTCTTCGTAATCGAAAACTTCAAATGTAAGTTGAGTGGGTAATGCATAATTCCAATATCCATTCGGTAAACGCGGCCAGGAAGTGGTTAAGATTTCAAATCCAACTTCGCGCTGAATTTGTTGCATGATTTTCATGTTTTTTCGTTCGATTTCAAAAACCCGTTCCTGCAAAAGAGCTAAGTTGTCATCAGTCATCGGCATTTCACCATCAAAATGACACGCTTCAAACAATTGACGACTAAAATTTTGATAATCGGGATTGGAGCGAAATTCGTCCATAACGGCTTGGTTGCGAGTATATTCATCTGCCAAAGGACCTGAATATGTAAAGTTGGGTAAAGACACTCGCCTTTCTGCAAGACCTTGCTGCTTGAATTGTTGATACGCCTCGATTGCTTCCTCGGAAATACCTTTTGCGGCACAAAGCGCTTCCATAGCGAAAAGCAAATTAAAATCTTCGGGTTGATAGGCTTCAAATCCCATGACGTACATTTCAATTTCTTTTTCCGATTTGCTAACGATTTCGGGAAACCAAACGTGGTGTTCTATTTTCATTTGTTTAATAATCTATTGATACATCCATTCGTCAAAATTGGGGTTGCTATCGAAAGCATTTAAAAACACTTGAACAGGAGTTTTCCCTATTATATCTTCACACTGACTAGCAACATTGGCTTTGAATGCTTTCATTTCTGGATATTCTTCTTCGATTTGAAGTGCATCATCTGCACATTCTTTCCTACCCACCAAGTAGCTTTCTTTTACCCGACCTTCAAGAATATAGAAATCAAGTTTAGAAAAATAACGGTGCAGATTACCTCCATATTCCAATAATAGTAGGAACTCTCTAAAATTGTTAGCACACACTGCCGTAGGATTGCTTTCACATTCTACCCAAACAATGGGCTGTTGTTCCAATTCCTTTTCCGGATAAATACTCCAAATGGCGAAGAAAGAATTGCTACCATCCTCAATCAATGGTGTAAGTAATTGTTGCTGTTGTTCATTAAAATGATGTAGCGTTTCTCTATTCTCCATCACAGAGCTAAAATCAGCTATTTGGTTGTTGTGTTCTGCTAAAAAGGTTTTAAACCAGTTGAAAAGTTCCATGAGTTTGGTTTTAGTATAGACTTTCATATTTTCTTCGGAAGGATTTTACCTCTTCCAACAGTGACGCTTCAATAATTTGTTGACAATGGATTTCAAATGAGTTGGAAAAGAACGCATCTTCTGAAAATGCAATCGAAAGTTTGAAATAATTATCTTGTTCAAGGAGCTGAACGGATTTTGTGGTTGATTTCAAAAAGTGATTCAATTGTTCTTTTTCATGAAACATTTCTTCCAATCGCAGCTCATTTCCATCATCATATAATTCGGAATCACATTCAAAACAAGCAGGTGTATCTTTTTCCTTGCACGAAGCTATTAACCAAAATCCTTCTGCGTTTTTACCGCACTGAAAGGGTTGGTTGTTGTAATCGAATCGGCTCCAGTCTCCCTCTATTTCAACCTTTGTTGCAAAGACGAGAGATGTTTGCAAGTATGTATTGATTTCCATTATTTAAGTGTTTTTTTGATTAGAAATTATAAGTTCAACAAATTTCTTTGTTTCATTTTTAATTTAATTCTTCTTTGTCTTTATTATAAAGTTTTTGAGCAAGTTCAAAAAAAGTAATTATTTGTTGCTCACTAAAACTTGAGGCTGTTATTCGTAGGTAAACAATTCTACCATCTATTTTTGTATAATAAAAATCTCTTTCCCTACTATCGAAAGAGTCATTGTTAATCTCATCACACAATTTATATGCTATTTTATCATCAATTAAATCCATTTCTTCATCACGCATAAGTCTGCAATCAGCAAGAGCTATACTTAAACAAATAGTATCATCAATTGTGTAAGAATTTCCATCCAGATTGCCTAATGTAAATGAAAAATCATTTTCCTCAATATCGATACTAATTTGTGGGAATAATTTGATTAGGGACTCGCTTAGATGTTCTATTTTGTTACTTATTTTCATTTAAAAGTGATTTTAAAAATTTACACGAAGCTATTAACCAAAATCCTTCTGCGTTTTTACCGCATTGAAAGGGTTGGTTGTTGTAATCGAATCGGCTCCAATTGTCATTCACCTCAACATTGCTTGCGAAGCTCAAATTCGTTTCTAGATAGTTGTTGATTTCCAT
>CAZHPL010000001.1:6254-41286 GCA_964534495.1 uncultured Lishizhenia sp. | reverse complement strand
GTGGTCATTTGCTTAATTCAGGATTATATGAAGATGTTATTTTAAACTTTTCAGTAAATCCACCACTTCTTTACTTGATTTTCGTTCCGCTCTGTCTATCAAGTCCTCTAATTCTTCCGTTGAAAGTGGTGCGATTGGCGCATCAGGGTTGGTACTTTTTCGAAGTAAAACTTCCACAATTTCTTTGTTTGTATTGGAGAAAATGGCCCACCACAAGTAGGATTTTTCCATTTCTTTGAACGATAAATCTGCACCGTTGTCCATCAGGATTTTGCAGCTTTCTAAACGATTACTTGTTACAGCCAAAAACAGTAAAGGTTTATGGGTTCTAGGTTCTAAACCATTGACATTAATCATTCCTTGTTGAATACAATCGTTTAAGAAATCAGGGTCGTCGTATTCTCCTATTGCTCTTGCACAATCATACAAAGCAGGATTATCATTTCGTTTTTCAATCTCGTATTCGTGACCTTCGATATCACCAAAATCTTCAAGATATTGATTCCAAATTTTACTCATGTTTTTTTAATTTAAACTAAAGTTGAATTGTCCAAAAAGTAGAATTTTAATTCCATCATAGTTGTTATTGTGAACACCTAAATATTTAATTCCCAGATTGAACTGTGATTAATAAAATCCTTCGTAAACACCAACACCCCAAGTAACTCCCACATTAATTTCAGCAAGCAATGAAACATCTTTTACAACTAACTTATATTCTGCAAAGGGCAAATTAGATTCGCACTCCCACCAAGCTGTAAATTCATCGTCTTTAAGTTTATAAACTTTATCAGGTGCTCTTCGTGCAGATAATATAGCGAAAGATTTAATGTATTTACTCTTTACAGATTTAGCCCAATCGTTATCAACCATTAAGTTGAAATTGTTTTTTATTTCATCCGGCGCATTTTTATTGGCAAATTCTGAAAAATACTGAACGAGTATTAAAAAGCCTGATTCAGCATTAAGTGGAAAAACCCTAATATCGGGCTGAATTATTGTCAAGGAAAAATACATTGTTTTTCCTGTTATCTTTTTTACGGTTGCTTTATAGAAGTCTGACATGATTTTAATTAAATTTTTACTTTGGAATAAAGTATTTTTAGTTCATCAATGCTCAAATAAGTATCAAATAGTTCAGGCATCATATCTATGTAATCTTTGCAAATGGGACAACTCTCAACTTCATTTTTCCTGAATGATATTACCATGTGTTGCCATAACCTAAATCCCTTGGTAGCTATTGCCATCCTCAGATAACCAATCGTATCTAAATTCAAATGACACTCATCTTCATCACCACTCCAATTTCTTATGGATACATTATCTGGGCCTTTACCAAAAAAGGCAAAACTTTCTTCAACATAATAATCAAAAACAAAAATATTATCGCTTAATTGCCAGTGTTTGCCATAAAGGCTCACTATATCCTGAATATTAATTTTCCCAGTGTATCCTTGGTGTTTATGTTCGGATAATACAGATTCCCATTCTAAAACAAAACAATCGAATAAGCCATAAACTGTATTCTTTAAATTTGTCCCATATGATTCAGAAAACAGCTCAAGCACCATCGGTTCTTGTGCATCGGGTGCTTTGTAACTAATAAGCTTGAGCTTAGGGTTACTTTCAATTGAGTGAAGTAGTGATTTCGCTTCCTCCATTATAATTGTTCTTTCTATCATTTTATTTTGGTTTTATAGTTTTCAGATATTTAAATTTTGACTAACGTTCAAATAACACTTTAGGTTTCCTGCCTTTTAAAAAGTCTAATTCATCAACATTAATTATGTTTGAATTTTTTAAATCAGGGAGGAAATTGAAAATTGAGTTTTGGTAAAAATCGGGTTCTTGCAAGTAATACCGAGCTTCATCCACTCCCAGTGTGATTTCTATAAAATTGCAATATTCTTCGAATGTGAAGGGAAGTTCTATCACTGAATCGAGATTTACATAATAGACTTTAACCTCACCATTTTTATCGAAAGAAATGGCTGTAGAAGAATCCAATCCATTGTGAGCTTCCAGCATTCTCAGGGACTTCCGAAATGCTAACTCTCTACCTTTATAATAACCTTCTGGCCAAAAATATTCTTCCAAAGCGTCGGAGCGCAATTCTGAATCAGCAGTAGCATGGTATCCGCCAAACATTCTCTCCAAAGACCAAATATTAATCCAGCCAGCAACTTGGTTATTCGTTTCCCAAAAAATAGAAATGCCATTATGTTGTTTATAAAAACTCCTTACTTCTTGGGAAAGCGTTATACTAAATTGCTTTTCAATTTTTTCTATTAAAGAATCATCAACAGGATTTCCAATGTTAAAATCTGTGATAGTAGCTCCCAGTGCTTCGAGTTTATTTTTTATTTCATTTATCATAGTTTATTCATGTTTTTACATTAAAAATAGTATAAAAATACAGCTCAAATTGTTCCTTATCACTTAGCCGAAATCAGCAATCCATGTTGTTTTTAAATTACTTGATGAATCAAATTTGAATTCTCTATAAGGAGGATTTAGTTTAATTTTTTCCATACTTACAATTCTAATCCAATTAATAACTCACCCATAGCATGATCTTGCCAGAAAAAAGCATAGGCGTTTGGAGAATATTCTTTAAATCTCCCATAATTTGTTTCATTCTGGCAACTGTTTCAGGCGTTTTAGGTAAAAAACGTTTTCCTGGATGTTCTTCCCAAAAAAGTTTTATATCCGAACAGATTTTATAAAGTCCTTCTACAGAGTCTGCAACTTGGGTGAGTTCTATTTCACTGTTTTGAACACAGAAGCAAAATACTGCTCCTTCTGGATTGCTTTTATCGACAAAAAATTCATTGTACCCATCACAATAACCAACAACTAAAAATTCAGTTTCTTCAAAAGTAGCTCGAACGATGCTGCTCATAGACTCTTGAATTTGATGCTCGATTGCATTTTGCAAATCATTGTAAAAGCTGTATGACTTTTGCCGCCCAAATATGAACTCATTGAAAGGGGGATTTAATTTTAAATGTGCCATAATTATATTTCTAAACCAATTAATAATTCGCCAAAAGCATTTTCCTGCCAAAAGTGCGCATACGAGTTGGGAGAGTATTCAGAAAAATCCCTTATTATTTGGTGCATTTTGTCAACTGTTTCGGGTGTTTTAGGGAGAAACTCTACATTTTTATATTCCTCTCTAACACGTTTTATTTCGGAACAAATTTTATATAACATTAAAACAGAATCAGCTACTTGAGTTAGTTTTGAACGACTCGAATGACTAACATAAGCAAAAACAGGAGTCTGAATACTTGGTACCTTTGTATAAAAGCTTAGAAATCCATTATAATTGCCTACAACAAAAGCATCCTCATTGTTAAAAGTGTTGCAAATGAGATTCTTAATGGCATGATGAGTAGAATAATTATCCTCTAAAGCATTCATAAATTCCTTATATAAGTAGTATGATCTAAAAGTTCCAAACTCAAATTTTTCAAAAGGTGGATTTAATTCTATTTGTTCCATAATCTACAATTCTAACCCAATTAATAATTCTCCCATAGCATGTTCTTGCCAAAAGTGCGCATACGAGTTGGGAGAATACTCTTTAAAATGTGCCATTATTTGTTTCATTCGAGCCACTGTTTCGGGGGTTTTAGGCAAAAAGCGTTTTCCAGGATGTTCTTCCCAAAAAAGTTTTATATCCGAACAGATTTTATAAAGCCCCTCTAAAGAATCGGCTACTTGGGTGAGTTCTTTACTACTATTTTCAACGGCAAGGCAAAAAACTGCACTTACAAGATTGCTTTTATCGACAAAAAACTCGTTAAACCCATCACAATATCCAACAACTAAAAATTCAGTTTCTCCAAAAGTAGCTTGCACGATGCTGCTCATTGACTCGTGAATTTGATGCTCGCTTGCATTTTGCAGATCATTGTAAAAGCTATATGACTTTTGCAGCCCAAATTTGAATTCTTTGAAAGGTGGATTTAATTCCATTTTTGTTTCATTTAATTTGCACGAATTTCATAGTCTTGTAATTCATCACTTATTTCACATAAAAAGGTGAGTTTTTCTTTACTTAAAAAACGGAGAAATGTTTGTAGAATTGTTTTTGTTTCTTCTAAAGTTAAATTGGATATACCTGAAAATAAAAATCCATTCCCATTATCTCGGTAAATTCTAATCCCAAAGTTTTCACATTCAATTTCTACCTCATCAAAATCATCAGGAACAAAAACTTCTGGACAAGGATTAAGTGATGAAGCATTAAAAAATCGTTGAAGCTTGTTTGCAAAATCATCATTTATTCGATTCATTTGTATGTTTCCAGCAATTCCTAGTTGTCCCATATTACTTTCTAGTTATCAGCAATCCTAGTTGTTTTTCAATTACTTGATCAATCATGTTAGTAATGATTAACAAACTATTGTATTGGCTATCTTTTGCATTTCTACAATTCAAATTATAATATTCACCATCCACTACCAAATTGGCTTTGCGTTTGCTGCTTTTAGCAATAAATAGCAATAATTCCTGCATTTTTTCTTGCGTTCGCGCTTTTAACTTTTGTAAATCCGAATCGTTTTTGAGTATGATTTCGGCTTGCTCAGCTAAGTTATTTTCTTCTAAAAAGCGCATCAAAAATTGGTAAATGGGCATGCCTTCGGTTGTGTAAATCCCCCCTCTTTCTTGTGTTTCAAACTTTTCAAACAAGGTTTCAATGGCTGTTTTTACTTGATTTTCAGTTGGTTGATTTTTACTTAATTGGGTAATTAGAACTGTTAAAGACTTAGCCATCAATCCCATTTTTGAAAAGGAAGACCCAATTCAAATGCACGATCGAAGAAATTGGGGTAGCTTGTTACTGCTTCTTTGATAATTGTAAATGGGTTTTTAGCAATTTCAATTTCATTCGTTTTATACCAATTGATGAGCTCGAGATAGGCTTTTCCTTGTAGTTCTAGTTCTACTCTTAGCTCTTCTTTTGGACGTTCAAGGGTAAAAGTGTCGCCGTACATTTTTGCAATTTCTAAGTGTTCATTCAACGCAAAATCATTTTCATTGCCCGCTTTTTTAATCTCATTATTCAAATATTCTTCGAAATAAGTATCTGTGTATTCTTGTTCAGCCCAATTTTTCAAACAGTTCTCCGCAATAGAGCCAATTATAAAAGTGCCATAAGGTAATATTTTCAAGAAATCCTCAGGTGAATTAGCGACCACAGCGACTGGACTTTGCTCGGAATCTATCATCGCAATGGGTGCGTTTTCAATCGTTTTACCATCAACCAACCAACTCAAAACAAGGTTGTCAGCCACTTTTTCTCCCCAACAAATAAACTCGGATTTTACATTTTCAGGGTCTGAGAAAAAGTGATTTACAGGTACATGCTCTTCTTCTTCGTGCAATGTGAAATTGAGTTGATCGCAGCTTAGCTCTCGTTCACTGAAACTGTCCAATAACGTTTTTAGTTCGTTCAACTGTTTTGGATATTGAGTTTTCATCATTCGATTTTACAAAGTTCTTTTTCTGTAATGGATTACACGACTAAAATAAAAACAAATCCGATAATAGGTGGGGAGCGGGGGATAAATTGAATTAACGAGATAACATTACTCCAAATACCCCAAAATCCATTTCGCACTTGGGATTTTAGCTAGTTGTGTTTTATTTAAAATCAATTCAAAAGCTTGTGATTGACCTTCAAAAAAGTACAATTTGATTCCGTCTTTGTGAAGCGAAAATTGTTGTGCGCCACTAAACAAAAAATCAGGTTTGTTGCAATCAATTCTAATTTCAGGATTGTCTTGAATGGCTTCCACAATTAACTTTTGATAAAAAGGACTATTGGCATTGAACAGGTCTGTATACGCTACTTTTTTATAAGTTCCACCTGCTTGTAAAACCCAATTAGAAACTTCTAAATATCCATTTGAACCGCCTCCTTTTCCATAATCCAATTGAACTGTTGGTGGCTCAGTAATGGATAAACTTAGCGCTTTTGAAGTAACAAATTCTGCTTTGAAGTATTTGTTTTCACCGTATCTCGTACCTCTTACACCGTTTATCACGGCACTTTTGTTTCCTTGGATTTGACTCCAATAAGTTGGATAAAAATAATTGTAAACCAATTCTTTATGGTTTTGTAAAATTGCTTTTTGAGCATATTCAGCACATTGAATGTAAAAGAACATATAACTACTTTCCTCCGTCCAATAGCTCATCAATAGTTCTTTTTTCGATCGCGACACAAGTTTTCCATCCTTATCATAGCAAGTAGTTTTGCCATTTTTTTCTAAGCTGTAATACACCACGTTTCCGTCTCCAGAATAGTACAAAGGAATAAAGCTTGTGTTTGAAGTGTCAATAACAGCTGGATTGTTTAGGTTAATCACTGCCACTTTCTTTGTTGAAGTAATGCCTATGTATAGATCTTTCGTAAAGAGAAACAAGTCCGAAAAAACAGGACGAATCAACCAATTGCAATCGGAATCGAGTAAGCCCATTTTTTGATTGAGTTTAGCTAGCATATTATCCCAATCATAAGGAATCGCATCGAATTCAACGGCAATACGTTGCACTCCAGTAGTGTCAAATAATTTCCATTTCCCACTTTCGTTCATCACCCAGATGCGATTTTTACTTGCAAATTGCTGACTGATATTCGAATAATACTCTTTGAATAACAAACCTCTCCGTTCATGAACAATATTCATTTTAGAGTCTTTATGTACCACGGGGCGACCTCCACTAAACAAGTCGATTGAACTAACTTTTTCGTAGGTCTGTTTGCTTTCATCGTAGATGTAGCCTCCTAAGTTTCCTGCAATTAACAAGAGATTTCCATACTTTTTGGGTGAGTTGTAACCATACAATTGTTGTTGCCAAGCTTGTTCTTTCTCATCATAATAAAGCGAATAATAGTGCTTCTCTTTTTGAAAAAGAAAAATCGCGTCCATTTGAGTGATAAATGTAGCTTGCGTTGGCGATCCAAAGTTGGATTGCATTAAATCGACAACGTTCACTTTAGGGATTTTCGCATCGGTTGATTCAACTAGCAAGGCCTCGAATTCACTTGTTAAAATTATAACCGCATTGGTAGGTGGCACCAACACTTCCGCTTTTTCATTTAAAATCCCCCAACGCATTTGATTATTCTCACGTTTCCTGAAGAAAAAATACACTTTGTAGGCATCTGCTTGATAATAATTTGTTTTGGGAACGCGCAACATTCGGACATAAAAAGAATCGGCCTCATAGAGCACTTTTCCATTCACATCAATTAAGTCATAACTGTTTTTTTCTTTCCGATACCCATAATACCTCGCTGTTGAATACGGATGCGCTTGACTATTTACAGCAACTAAATTTTGATATTCTGGTGCGAGTAGCACTTTCCAACTGCCGTTAACAATTCCCTTTTTTCCGTTTTCCGTGAAAATAAACTGATGATGGCTATGCAGACAAGGTAATGAACTACTGTAATCATACATATTTAATTCAAACTGAAAACGAGGCCAAACAATAGCTTGTCCTTCTGCTGTGAATAGACCGAATTTATTGTTTTTAACCACTGTATAATTTTCCCCACAGAGGGAAGCTTTATCAAAAGTGCTATCAGAAATGGGTTTTCCTTCTCGGTTCAAAAAGCGCACATTACCTGCAAGGGAAAAATTGTTGAGTTGGTTATCGCCCGCCAAGTAAATTTCTCGTTCATTCTCTCTGTATAAAAGAACGCCATCGATATATGGGAAAATAATTTTGCCATCAAGATTAGAAATAGCCGTTTGATGTTTAAGACCAGAAATGCGTGAATACTTAGATTTCATGAGCAAGTAACGGTCTTTTGGCAATAATTGAATCGAACTAAATTCTTGGGGTAAAATCCAATTTTTGTTCGTATCCATTATCCCCATGTTTTTTTGAAAATAATAGCCTTCATCCGTCTTTTGGTTTTGTAACATAAAACGATCGGGCGTCATTTGGTAAATCTGGTCGTAACTTGGGTCAAGAAATTGCTTTCCGTTTCGGGTGAGAAGCCCCCATTTATCACCTTCTTTAATAGTGAAAAAACCATTTTGTTGCAATGTGATTTCTTGGTATCGAGCAGAAACCACCCATTTGTTTTCATCGTTTTTCAAACCATAAGCACAAGAAATCGGATCACGAACGACGTGTAATTGAGCATGGAAAAGCGAATGGAAAAACAGTGAAAAAATCAATAATTGGAACTTCATAGATTTGAATACAGCTTTGGTGAGAAAAGGTTTAAATTGAATGTGCATAATTACTTAAACCATCAAATCACTTAATTGAACAATTTGATCGAGCATTTCGTTTGAATACGCATTTGACACTATTTCTTCGTTGGTTATCAATGTGTTAAAAATAATTTTCTTCGTTTTTGTTTCGGCTCTGAATGCTGCTTTTCTACGTTTGAGTGCGTCTGCATATTCTTTCGTTAGTTGAAAGCTGCTTTCGTAAAACTTACATTCGCATAGATTGATGGTTGCATCTTTTCTATCAATAATCAAATCAATTTGAAAGCCCGATTCAACGGATTTACTTTTAAAAAAACCTGCTGTTTCGGTATATACATTTGCAATACCCAACACTTTCTTGATTTCGGAAATATGTTTCAAGCAAAGCGCTTCAAAGGCATATCCTTTCCAAATTTTATAGGCTTGTGATTGCGCTAAAATCGTCCAAATGGAAGCATCCTTTTTTTCATTTTCTTTCATAAATCGATGATAAAAAACTGAAAATTCATCCGTTAACTTAAAAACTCCTTCACGTTTTTTTGCTCCAAATGGCGGGTATTCCGAAATAAAATCCGTTAATAGTAAATCATTCATTGTTCGATTAAAATTGCCACCTGCACTAATATTGGTTTTTGCCAAAATCTCTTTTCGAGTTAACCCTTTTTGAGATTGAGCCAAATGCTGAACAATCAACTCATGCTTTTCCCAATTATCAAAAAGTGCTTTGTACAAATTGTTATACTCTCTTTTTAAAATTCCATTTGGATCAAAACATAATCGCTCTATTGCTTTTGAGGGACTTTCACCTCTATTAATTTGCTCTAAATAATACGGCAAACCACCCAAAGCCATGTAAATTTCAGCGATTCCGTTGTCTGTGAATTCAATGTTTTTGGATTGAAAAAATTGTTTGGTTTCGGATAAAGTAAACGGTTTCAAGTGAATAGGAATGGTCACTCTGTTGTGAAAACCTCCTTTGTCGTTGATGATTTTATTCGTTATCCATGAAGTCGCTGAACCACAAACAACCAAGATAAAGTGTTTTTCCTGTGACAAATAGTCATTCCAAAGGTGCGCCAAAAAAGTGATAAATCCAGATTTTGAATTGGCCATCCAAGGTAATTCATCAATAAAAATCACTTGTTTCCTATCCGATGGAAGCGATTTTAAATAGGCTTTGAATTGAAAAAACACGTCTTGCCAAGTTTTGATTCCCTTCAACGACACTCCTCCACCTTGATATTCCTGAAGTTTTTGAAGAAAATTTCCGATTTGTATAGTCAATGTTGCATTTTGAATTCCTGTTACCGAAAAACAAAAATGTTCTTTATAAATCTCTCTAACTATAAAGGTTTTTCCAACACGTCTTCTGCCAGTTATAGCAATAAACGAAGATTTTTCTAGTCGCAAAGCATGTTGCATCATTTGAATTTGTTCGGATCTTCCTATCATTATACGTGGAATTATGTGTACAAATATACTAGATATTTCCATTTATATCTTTATACGTGGAATTATCTATGTTTTTTAATTAGATATTTCCATTTATAGCGTTATTTATGGAATTATCTCCATTTCTTTGATAGATATTTCCATTTATAGATATAATTCTCAATAAGCAAAAACACATTATTCTTTCCAAACATGAAAATCATCCAAGAACATCCGTATAGCTGAACCCGAATTATTAGCAGTAATTCCCACTTCAACATTTCTATAATAACGGTGAGTGCCTTGTGTGACATACAAAATATCGGAAGGCAAGGTAATAATTTTAGCACGTTCAATCAAAAGTTGATCATTTTGCCACAATTTCACATAGCCTTTTTTGTGCGGGCTTAACTTACATTCGAAAATAATGAAAATCTAATTAGCTATGATTATTCAATTTATGGAAGAAAGCTAACAATTTCAATGAAATGAAATATATGTAACTTAAGAAGAACAATATGGATAAATATTATATCAAATAGTAAATTAAAGTGTTTAATTTTATTAATCTTTAAATTCATATTTAAAAACTATTTATGAAAAAATTATTGATTTTTCTTTTTGTTCTGTCATTTCTAAAATTGAATGGTCAAACTCTTGTATTTTGTCAAGGGAAAGATTGTAATAGTCCACAATGCATTAATAACACTGCGACTTCATCACTACAAAATGAATTTAATATTCAGGATTTCAATATCTACAATTATGCATTTATGGAAAAGTACGACACTAATTGGGGAGGAGGTTGCTTGATCACAGAGTATTTGGATAGTAATTTTTCTAAAAACTTAAGTCTCTGCTATAAAAATGGTAAAACGATGTTGTCCGCTAAAATAATAAATGGAGAAATTGATGGAATATTAAGATTTTATGGAGAAAATGGGAAACTATATTTTAAAGAAAGTTATTTGAATGGTGTTCTCAATGGTATCAGATTATCATATTATCCTAATGGACAATTAAAAACACAATTTTATTATAAAGATGGTAAAAGAGAAGGAAACTGTTTTTGGTATCACGAAAATGGTAAAATTGAAAAAGTAATTTTTTATGAAAATGGTTTAATACAAGGTGACTTTGTGAAATATTACGAAAATGGTATAATAGAAGAAAAAGTAAACTATGTTGACGGCAAAGAAAATGGGCCATCAATTAAATATCACAAGAATGGTGACATTGCAATAACAGTTAATTATAAAGATGGTAAAATGAATGGTGAATATGTTTATTATTCTTCAGGCTCAATTAAACCATTTTATAAATGCACTTATGTAAATGGTAAAATTGAAGGAACATGGATATCATATTACTTTAATACTAATAAAATTTATTGCAAAAGTTTTTATAAAAATGGAATCGAGAATGGGAAATTGTATGAATATTATGAAAATGGGAAATTGAAAAAAGAAATTAATCTAATTAATGGTAAAAGAGTTGGAGAGTATTTGGAATATTATGAGAATGGCAAGATTAAATGCAAAGCTTTTTATTGTGACAAGTTAATTAATGAATCCTATACAGAAAAATGGGATGGGCTTTATATAGAATATAATATGTATGGCGGAATTATACAATCTGTTGAATACCATAATTGTGAAAATGATTAATAAGGTATTTGATTTATTCAAATAATATCTTATTTCAAAATAGCACTTCAAACAAAAGGACATTATCGATATTCATTTATAATTAAAGAAAACGAATTTTATTTAGAAAATAAATTGTTTAAAAATCTATGATTTTCACGCAAACATTTGCCTAAAACAAATCGTTTATCCTCATGAATGGCGTACTTTTGTCCGCTGAAAAAAAAAACGAAAATGCACGCACAACTTGAACAGTTTCAAAGCGAATTAAGTGATTTGAGAAAACAATTGATTGAACACCCATTATATGGAAATGTTAAATCTATTGCGGATTTTAGAGCATTTATGGAACAGCATATTTTCGCTGTTTGGGATTTTATGAGTTTATTGAAAAGCCTTCAACGCAATTTGACATGTGTGGAACTTCCTTGGCAACCAAAGGGAAATCCTGTAACGCGTCGATTTATTAATGAAATCGTTTTGGGCGAAGAATCCGATGTGGATGCAGATGGAAAAGTGGCTAGTCATTTTGAAATGTATTTGGAAGCCATGGAGCAAATCGGAGCGAATACAACGGTAATCAAAAGCTTGTTGATGCAATTAAACGAAGGAAAATCGGTCAACGCAATCATTCAGGAACTTCCAATTGAAAAGGAAACTAAAGCATTTGTGGAATTTACTTTTGCTTGTATTCAAAAAGGCCAAACCCATGAAATTGCAGCTGTTTTTACTTTTGGAAGAGAAGATTTGATTCCCGAAATGTTCATTGAAATTTTGAGAAAAATGAAAAGCAGTGGACAAGAAAATGTTTCCAAATTGCTGTATTATTTAGAGCGACACATCGAAGTGGATGGCGACGACCACGGACCTGTTTCACTCAAAATGATGGAAGAATTGTGTGGTGAAGACGAACAAAAATGGGAGCAAGCGCTTTCGGTAGCTAAAGAAGCTTTAACAAAACGAATTCAATTATGGAATGGCGTTTTACATTCAATTAACAACTAAACAGAAAAAATGGACTTAAAATTATACACAGAATATTTCGGATACATCGCATCGGGATTTGTTTTGATTTCCTTCCTGATGAGTAATATTCGAACGCTGCGAATCGTAAATTCAATTGGCTGTAGCTTTTTTATATTGTACGGTGTTTTGATTCCGTCGTACCCGATAGTTATCACCAATGCAGCTATTGTTTGCATCAATTTTTACTACTTGCTGAAAAAACAAGTAACAGAAAACACGGAAGTTCTTTAACTCCAGCTTGTACCCTCTTTTCCGTCTTTAATCGTGATACCTGCCGCGGCTAACATATCTCTGATTTTATCGGAAGTTGACCAATCTTTATTAGCGCGTGCTTGTTGGCGCAATTCAATTACTAAATCCATAACCGGACTAAGTTTTGAATCATTATTTGCTGCAGTAAGTTCAAGCCCTAAAACATCTTGTGTAAAGGCTAACATTTCGCGCAATAATAATTCTTTATCCGCTTGTGTAATCGACGCTTTACCGTCATTTACTAAATTGATTTGCTTAACTGCTTCAAATAAAGATGCCACCAAAATCGGTGCATTGAAATCATCGTTCATCGCAACATAAAACGAACTCACAAGATTAGCCACATCAAATGAACTTTCGTTTGCCACTTGCAGCTTCTCTAACAATTGAATTCCGTCTGTTAAACGCGCAAATCCCTTTTCGGCTGCATCCAAAGCTGTTTCAGTGAAATCCAAGGTACTGCGATAATGAGCCTGCATCATGAAAAAACGAACCACATTTGCAGGGTATGCTTTTTTAAATAAATCCGTTGAACCTTCGATTATTTCTTTAGGTAGAAAATAGTTACCAAATGATTTGCTCATTTTTTGACCATTCACATTCAACATGTTAGCGTGCATCCAATATTTAGCAGGATTGCAACCAAAAGACCCACAACTTTGTGCGATTTCGTCTTCGTGATGTGGGAATTTTAAATCCATTCCTCCACCGTGAATATCGAAATGTTTGCCCAAATATTTTGTACTCATCGCTGTACACTCAATGTGCCAGCCTGGGTTTCCATCTCCCCAAGGCGAGCGCCAAATTTGCATATCTTCAGGATTTGCTTTTTTCCAAAGTGCAAAATCAGCAAAAAATCGTTTCTCGTCTTGCGCATTCAAGCTTCTGGTTTCGTTTTCCAATTCATCAACTTTACGCCCACTCAAAATCCCATAATTGAAATCTTGCATGTAACGTTTTGTGTCAAAATATACGGAACCATTTACCACATAAGCATAACCGTTTGCAATGATTTGTTCAATGATCTCGATTTGTTCTTGTATATGACCTGTTGCAGTAGGCTCAATACTTGGCGGTAATAAATTGTAAATGCGTTGCAATTCTTGGAATTTCACATTGTACTTGTAAACAATTTCCAACGATTGCATTTGTTCTAATCGAGCCGCTGCACCAATACTATCCACCTCTTGACCCGCACTATTGGTAATGTGGCCTGCATCCGTAATATTACGAACGTATTTAATCTTGAAGCCTAAATGTAGAAAATAGCGGTAAATCAAATCGAAATTGATGAACGTTCGCATGTTTCCCATGTGTGGCTCACTGTATAAAGTTGGACCACAAACGTACATTCCTACATGATTTTCATGCAGAGGTTCGAATTTTTCCTTTTTTCCGGAAAGGCTATTGTAAATGTGAAGATTTCGTTGATTTTCCATGTGCTTGTTACGAATTGCAAAAGTAACAAAACCTCCTTGAGACTGAAATGTAAAGCGATTAATCTTTTACAAATCTCAGTGTTTTGTCACCAATTTGAATATGATAAACTCCAGCTGTCAAACCTGATAAATCGAAAGTTAATGTTGTTCCTTCCATTTCTTTAAGGGCAATAACTTTACCTTCAAGCGTCATCAATTTGGCTTTTGCTTTTACAGAGGCTGAACTTTTAACCTGAACCATTGAAGAAGCTGGATTTGGATACAAGGTTAATTTTACCGCTGCAAGATCTTCAATACCTGCATCACCAATAAACACATTGATATATCCTGTCGTTGTACAACCATTCACCGTATAATCTAAGGTGTAGGTAGTCGATTGAACGGGTGTAACCGTAATTGTTGGTGTTGTTTCTCCTGTATCTTGCCACAAGAAAGAACCGCCTGTTGGTGTTACATCTGGCGCAAGAACAGCACTTTCACCCGTGTTAATCGTTTGATCCGCAGCAGATATTTCAGGGAATTGATTTACCGTAATCAATGCTGTGTCAACATAAGTTGGACAACTACCATTGGAAATAGAAACGGTTACTGGTCCTGTTGCATCTGGCACATAAGTGATGGTTGCGGTTGTGTCACCTGTTGACCACAAATAGGAAGTTTGTTGACTTGTTACGGGTGTGCAGTCAATAGTTGCGTCACCAGAACCAGGTGTAAAAGTGTAATAACCCGATTCGTTTGCATAATTCGTAACCATCAATACAAAAACTTGTCCAGCGGTAACATCAGCTGTTACTTGTTCTGTAGAAGCATTGGAATAACTACATGCAACAACTGTATTAACACTTGAACCAGTTGAAGCTGTGCCTAAATCTCCACAATATGTTTGCGCTTCTGTATAACTTGAATAAGGACCATAAAGTATGAAATCCACATCACTTCCGGTACCTGTTATTACAGTTTGTGTCACACTAAAATCCAGTGTTCCACCTTGATCAACCGTAAAATAGAACCAAGACGGATTAGGTTGATTTCCAAGACAGCCATAATTATTTCCAGCAGGTGCTTGAACATTTGTTTGATTTGGATAATTGGTTGTTCCGTCAACACAGATTGGAGTTGCTAAGTCACAAGCAAAAGAAGTTGTCTCAGCTGTTAATACGATGGTTCCGCCCACACAAACAGATGTGTCTGCAATATTCACTTGAGGAGATGGTATTACGAATAAACTCAAAACTGCAATCGAATCACACCCATTTTGTGCTTGTAAAGTATCAGCATAAGTTCCGCCAACTGAGTAATCTGTACCGTGCCATGTGTATGGCAAATTGGCTTCACAAACCGAAATATTTTCTGTAGATGTTAAAGTGTTGATTATTGTTAAATTTAAGGTTACAATCGAATCACATCCACCAACAGATTGTAAGGTGTCCGTATAAAAACCTGATTGGTTATACGCTACATTATTCCAAACAAAAGGTAAAGCTGACTGACAAACCGATTGACTTATTGTGTCGTTATAGCTAGGTAATACTGTCAAATTCAACACAACAATTGAGTCACAACTATTGATATTTTGCAAAATCACTGAATACGTTCCAGAAGTTGTTAAATCGTTTCCATGAAAAGAATATGGCAATTGAGACGGGCAAATCGTATCATCGATATTTGTACTGTCGCAATAAACGGGATTTGAAAATGCTGAAAATGAAATCAGAAATAAAAAAGCAGCTAATAAATTTTTCATAGTAGGTGGATTATCCGCACGAAAGTAAGCAAAAAAATATTTTTAGGAAAAGACTTTCCATGAATGGTCAAAATCCTTGTTTACGGCACTATTTTTGGTAAATTCACAGCATGAATTCAATTTTATCTATTCTCGCAGGTGTCATTTTTATGTTAGCAACAAGCATGGAAGTTCCGTACACCAACCTCGAAAAAGCTATGGAATCTAATGATGCTAAAGCAATTGTCAACCTTGGGAAAGATAAAATCTTACTCAATATTCTTGGGAAAGAAGGAGCGTATAATCACTCGCAAGCAGAAATGGTCTTGTCCGAATTTTTCGATAAAAAGCCTAAAGGGTCATTTACCTTTGTTTTTAGAGGAAAGGAAAATACAGACGGTGTTTTTGCTATCGGAAATTATGTTTACAGCAAAGAAACCTATCGATGTACTTTTCATTTTAGAACCGAAAAAGGCGCTACAGAAATGGAAAGCTTAACGATTGAGAAGCAATAATTTTTTCAGAATCTGAGAAAAATTAAGCTTGTGTACGCAATTCTTTAATTGTGTTAAAGAAAATAATTCCGTAACCAATCGTCAACATTAAGTGGAAAGGAACCATTCCTAAATCTCCGTAAATAGCTCTATTCACTGCTGTGAAACCAAAAACTAACATCAAGATTCCTTCTGTAATACTGATAATCGAAAGGCTTTTCTTGTCGTATTTATTTCCTTTGAACTCAGCTTTTTTAGCCACATTGAATTTAGGTGTACGTACAAACGAACTTTTTATTCCTAAATAACCTTCGATTACTGCAACTGCATTACTCAATGACAAAGCCATGGAAACCGTTAAGAATTGGACAAAACGACCAATGAAACGAATTAAATCACTAAAGAAATTTCCTTTTTTGTCGCGGAAAGAATTCCAATAGTAAAAGGCCAAGAATACTGTTGAAGAAATAAAGAATCCACCGAATTGAATGAAAAAATTCAAATCAGAGAACGAATCTTTAATGTGCAAAACAGCTAAACTCAACAAAGACAAAATCAAAATAAATACGAAAACCGAACTATTGAACAAGTGCGCCATTCCGTGAACGCGATCTGAAAATTTCACGCCAGGTGTTGTTAAAATTCTACGACGCATTTTGATGAATACTTCCGCTCCACCTTTCATCCAACGATGTTGTTGGCTTTTCAAAGCAGACATGGTGATTGGTAACTCAGCAGGTGATTCAACATTTTCTAAATACTTGAATTTCCAACCTTTCATTTGTGCACGGTAACTCAAATCTAAATCTTCTGTAATCGTATCGTGTTCCCAGCCTCCAGCATCTTCAATTGTTTTCTTTCTCCAAATTCCAGCTGTACCGTTAAAGTTAATGTAATGCCCTGAAGCATTTCTTCCTCCTTGCTCAATAGCAAAGTGACCGTTCAAACCAAAAGCCTGAAGTTCTGTCAATAAAGAATAAGTTTTATTTAAATGCCCCCAACGCGTTTGAACCACACCAATTTCATCTGTGAAATAAGGCATTGTTTTCAGTAAGAAATCTTTTGAAGGAACAAAATCCGCATCGAAAATCGCGATAAATTCACCTTCAACTTTATCCATTGCTGAATCCAATGCACCGGCTTTATAACCCGTTCTATCAACGCGGTGAATGTGTTGAATATTGATTCCACGTGCCGCCACTTCAGCTACTTTTGCAGCAATGATGTCTTTGGTTTCATCCGTAGAATCGTCTAATACTTGAATCTGTAATTTATCATGAGGATAATCAAATTCTGCGCAAGTTTCAATGATGCGTTCAGCTACATACATTTCGTTGAACATCGGTAATTGAACTGTAACTTTTGGAGCGTTTGCTAAATCAAAAGCAGGTGTTTTTTCTGCTTGAACTTTTTTGCGATTTCGGATATATGCAATTGCCAAGGACATTTGAACACAACTGTAAAAGAAAATCAACACCAAACATGCGCCGTAAATTCCAAGAATGATTTTAGCGACCAAATGCGACCAATAATGCTCTTTCACTATTGTTTTTCCATTTTCAACAACGGTTCTATCACCCCAATTGAACATCCAAGAAACTTTCAAATTAGCTGTGAAAGGTTGCTCTTTGCTGAAGGTATAATGCACTAAATGTTCTTTTGCATTTGTAGTGAAGACTTTCAACGTATCTGGACGATAATCTCTGTCTGTTAAGGTTATCATGGACTCACCAATTGGAATATGTCTGAAAACAAACATCCCGTTTTCGTCCGTTTCGGCAACATAGGTTTTGCCGTTTACCATGGATTTGAGTTTTACCTCTACCTTCTCTACTTCGTCATGCGTCTTGTAATCGACTAAAAAACCTTCGACACGTTGGGTATATTGCAATTTTTCTTTTGAAGCAAAGGCAAATGAACTTCCAATCAACACGAAGAAAAAAGTAAGCAGGCGCAAATTTCTCATTTCACAGAAAAGGTTAGTGTAAAAAAACAGCAAATATAAATTTATTCTTTCATTAATGTCATCTCATCCACCAAGTGTTTGGCACCGGCGTAAATATCCATCACCCACATGACGTAGCGAATGTCCACAACAATGTTTCGACAACGATTTGGGTCAAACATATAATCGCTCATCGTACTTTCCCAACTTCTATCGAAATTCAAGCCCATCAAATATCCGTTTTCATCCAAAACAGGCGAACCTGAATTCCCTCCCGTTGTATGATTTGATCCCGTAAAACACACCCACAACTGACCGTTTTGCGCATACGGCCCATAGTTTTTTGCTTCATACAATTCCATCATTCGAGGTAATAATTCGAAGTCTGGATTTCCTGTTTTATTTTTAGCGATAATTCCATCTATGGTTGTGTGGTCGGTGTACATCATCCCATCCGTTGGAGCGGAACCTTCTAATTGACCATAAGTGATGCGCAAGGTTGAATTGGCATCCGGCCAGTGTTTTTCATTTGGAAACATGGTCACTTTTCCTTCCACATACAATTGCAACAAGGCATTCATTTCATTTTGATACGTTTGAAATTGCGGAACAACATCGTTTCTAAAAGCAGTAATCATCGGAGCGAAATACGCATATCCCGGGTCTTTCACAATCTTTTTCAAAGTCTTATCAGAGAAGGAATTCAAGAAAGCTAAGTATTTTTCTTTTGACACAAAAACAGATGTCGAATAGATTTTTTGCGCTGTGTATTTTGCAAATTCGGCATGTGATCCACGCACAACGATTTCTAATTGTTTGTAGTATTCTTCGGTTTGTGCTTCGAAGATTTTACGGTCTACATTTACGTCGTAGTTTTTGAAAAAACCTTCTGCTCCTGTTTTGTATTTTTCAATTGTTTTTTGCAATTCACCGCTTTGTTTATATTTTTCATAATTGGTGACCAAATCCATCGCATTACGCACTAATTTGAAATATTCAGGACCGTACGAAAAATACTCTACCCCCATCGCATAACGAAATTCAATGGCAGATTTTGCGGCAACTAAAGTGTTCATTTTGTCAACAACCTCAGCATATTTGACCCACTCACTTTTGGACTTAGCCGTTTCGATGTATTTTTTTTCTTCGGCTTGTTTTACTGCAACAGCATCTAAATTCTTCAATCCGTCTACCTGCCCAATCCATTTTTTCCAAGCATTTGCAATACTTGCTTGTTTCGCAGAATACTGAATACGAATCAAATCAGCACTACGCATTCCTTCATTGATAACACCCAACGACAAATCGCGCATGTGTATTCTTGCTGGACGTTCTTTTTCGATGATGAATTTCAAGTAACCTGAAACGACGTGTTGTTCGGTAAGTCCAGGAAAACCATATACCATCGTAAAATCACCCGTTTTTCTGTCCTTAAATGAAATTGGCAAATACTTAATAGGTGTGTAAGGAACATTATCCTTAGAGTAAGCGGCAGGTTTATTGTCTTTTCCGACATAAATACGAAAAACAGAAAAATCACCTGTATGACGCGGCCAAACCCAATTATCTGTATCGCCACCAAATTTTCCAATTGAATTCGGAGGAGTGCCTACAAAACGAATGTCTTGAAACACTTCTTTCACCATCATATAATAGTCGTTCCCGTAATTAAACGCCTTGATTTCTGCTTCAAATCCAGTTCCTTTAACTGCTTCTGCGGCAATTTTTTTGATATTTTCTTGAATTATTGATTGATCGTTTTTGGATGCTGATCCTTTCAAAACGGCACTTGTAACATCTTCAATGCGTACTATTCGCAAAGCGGTTAATCCAGGATTAGGAAGTTCTTCTGCATAATTTTTGGCCCAATATCCATTTTTTAGATAATCATGTTCCAAGGAAGAATGCGATTGAATTTGAGAATAACCACAATGGTGATTGGTTAACAATAAGCCTTTATCAGAAACGATTTCAGCCGTGCAACCACCTCCAAATTGTAAAACAGCATCTTTTAAACTACTGTGATTCACACTGTAAATATCTTCGGTAGAAAGTTTCATTCCGCGTGCCTTCATGTCTGATTCAAAGGCTGCAATTAAAGACGGAATAAGCATTCCTTCATCGGCAAAAACGAAGGATAAATTAAAAATGCAAAAAACAGAAAACAGGAAAATTGATTTCATCTGGAAAATTTTTCAGCGAAAATAAGATTTCGAATCGGATTTGAATCTACCTGCTGTGTAAAAAGGATTTAACGGGCAATAAATGAAACGATTGAAATCGTTATTATCCATGGTGCGTCATACAGGTGCGGGATTAATCCCGCACCTACCAACGTTGATGCGTTCAGCAACCATTTCAATGGTTAGAATTTTTCATTTTGTTTTCAATAAAATATATGATGAATTTAAAACGATTGAAATCCTTGTTAACCGTAGTTCATCACGTAGGTGCGGGATTAATCCCGCACCTACCAACGTTGATACGTTCCGCAACCATTTCAATGGTTTGAATTTTTGTTTTGTTCATAAAAAATAAACAATGGATTTACAGGGATTCAAACATTAATTAATAGCGTACATCCTTGTATCTTCTTGAAAAAAAATAAAAATCAATCCACTCAAAACGAACTTTTTGACTAAATTAAATAAGAAAATTGAAGGATTATGTCTAAAACTTACGCTAAAATCTGGGTACACACTGTTTGGTCAACCAAAAATAGAACACACATTATTAAACCAAAAATAGAACAACAATTGTTTGATTTTCTAAAAGAAGAATTACATAAAATGAATTGCATAGTGCGTATTGTGAATGGTATGCCTGACCACGTTCATTGTTTATTTAGTTTAAATCCTCAAAAATCTATTTCTGAAATTGTTAAGCAATTGAAAGGCAGTAGCTCTCATTTTGTGAATAGCAATAATCTAATCGAAGAAAAATTCGTTTGGCAACGAGGTTTTGGTGTGTTTGGAGTTTCTCATTCTGCTGTTGAAGTCGTGCATCAATATATCCAACATCAAAAGCAACATCACTCCAAGAGAACATTTGAGAAGGAATATCTTCAGTTTATGAGAGTTCATGGTTTTTTAGATGTTAAGTTGGAGGATTGATTAAACGATTGAAATCGTTATTAACCGTGGTATGCCATGTAGGTGCGGGATTAATCCCGCACCTACCAACGTTGATGCGTTCCGCAACCATTTCAATGGTTTGAATTTTTGTTTTGTTTTCAATAAAATATATGATGAATTTAAAACGATTGAAATCCTTGTTAACCGTAGTTCATCACGTTAGTGCAGGTTAACACACAAATCTATGAATGTTAAATCATTATCTTTGCCCCATCAAATTAGCAAATGAAAATTTTTGACGGGCTTGATTTCGTGGACGCTATTCCGAATCCAGTGGTAACGATTGGAACCTTTGATGGCGTGCATTTAGGTCACCAAAAAATTCTCAATCAACTCAACGAAGAAGCTAAAAAATGTCAGGGAGAAAGCGTTTTAATCACCTTCGAACCGCACCCACGCGTGGTCATGTCGGATGGAAAAGCAAATGTTAAACTGATACAGACGCTTGACGAAAAATTAAAGAAACTGGAGCGTTGTGGCTTACAAAATGTCATCATTTATCCCTTTTCTCGTTCCTTCGCTTCGTTGACAGCACTTCAATTTATCGAAGAAATTCTTGTCAATAAATTACATGCCAAAAAGATTGTCATCGGTTACGACCACCAATTTGGAAATAACCGCGAGGGAAACATTGCTTTTCTGCAAAAAATGGCACCTCGTTTTGGCTACGAAGTACTTGAGATTGCTGCTCAAGAAGTAAACGATGTGAATGTAAGTTCAACCAAAATTAGAAACGCAATTCTGAACGGTGAAATGGAAATTGCCACTCAGTTTCTTGGTGAACCATTTACGATTAGTGGGACGGTAGTGAAAGGAAAACAATTGGGTCGTACAATCGGCTTTCCAACAGCGAATATTGCTTTTTCAGAAACACACAAAATTATCCCTACAAATGGTGTATATGCGGTTGAACTAGAATGGAATCAGCAACGCCATAAAGGCATGATGAACATTGGTTTTCGTCCAACTGTAGATCAGGATAAAGTCTTGTCTTTAGAAGTACATCTTTTTGATTTCGCAACAGACATTTACGATGAGCAAGTGAGTATTCACCTTTTCAAACACTTTCGTGCTGAACAAAATTTCCCTAACTTAGAGGCATTAAAGCAACAAATTGCTCGTGATGAAAACGCTATTCGTACTTATTTTCAGCCTGTTACTGCTTGAGCTCAACGCTCAAAAAATGTATGATTGGGAAGAAGTAAAAAGCGCCAATCCTGACACAGTTTTCGCTTTGTCGCTTTCTAAAATGAAGTTAACGGAACTACCAACAGAACTACTTCGCTTCAAACATTTGAAAAAATTAGATGTCTCACACAATCGACTTAATGCCTTGCCAGAATCACTTTCTGACTTGAGCGAATTGGAGATTTTAGACATTAGTCACAATAAATTTGTGATTTTTCCAATTCCAATAACGCGATTATTCAACCTAAAGACATTGAAAGCCAGCGCAAACAAACTAACGTATGTGCCTGATTTGATTGCCTCGAATTCACATTTACAAAAATTGGATTTATTCAACAATGAAATTGAAAATCTAGGCAAAGGAATTTATGAATTAAAAGAGCTTGAGTTGTTGGATTTAAGCGGAACCATGTACGGAACTATCTTTCAGAAAGAACTTAAGGCAAAACTTTCATGGGTGAAAATTATCCTTGATCCGCCTTGTACTTGTTTGGATTAATGTCAATTATACACGAAAGGATGCTTAAAACATGCGAATTAGCCTTTCTTTGATTTTTCAATATTAATTAAATTTGAAAACCTTTACTAGTAGAAATGAAAAAAAGCTTTTCTTCGGTTCTGATGATTCTATTAAGTGTACTGTCTATCAATGCGCAGAATCTTCTGAACAACGGCTCATTTGAATACGGCGGTTCCGGTGTGGGATTTGTCATCAATGGGTCGGGATATAATTTTCTTACAACTCCTTATTCCGGGAATACTTCGGCAGGAAACTATGCCTTTGTTACGGATCCACACGTGCTGAACACACAATTTTTCCTAAGTGGTGGCGACCATACAACAGGTTCAGGATTGATGTTGGTCATCGACGGGACAAACACAGGAGGACAACAACGTTTCTGGAAAGCAGGAAATAACGGTGGTGGTGTTTGTAATCTTACTGTTGGAGCAACATACACCTTTAGTTATTGGATAAAAACGGTAACAAATGCAGTTGCTGGACCAAGTGAAATGGCAGACATTGGCGTGGCTTTTAATAATGCTTCAAATGTTACATTGACATACGGAACAGCACAAGCTCCGATTCCAAACGTTGGTTGGAGAGAAGTACGCTACACCTTTACGGCGACCAATGCGTGTGTTAACATTGAACTATACAACAACAACACCAATACAGTTGGTAACGATTTTGCTATTGATGATTTGTCTCTTACTCCTCCTCCCCTTCCTATCGATTTCAGTTATTCGGTGACACAACCCAATTGTTCGGATGCCAATTCAGGTGTGATTGTTATTTACCCAACAGGAGGTGTAGGTCCGTATTTGTTTAGAGTAGATGGAGGAAATTTACCGATTCCAATTACCAACCAAACGGGTGTTTTTCAAAACCTAAGCCCTGGAACGTACACCATTGGATTGAAAGATATTAATAATGCTGTTGACTCTGTTCAAAATGTGGTCATCTCTAGTATTTCCCCTTTGGGAATAACACCTGGAGATACCGTTGTTTGTCCAAATACAAATCTCGTTTTTACAGCTTCAGGAAGTAATGCTGGATATACTTGGACCTCACAACCAAATGACCCAGAGTTGACGATTACTAATACAGCAACCATTAACGTTTCACCAAATAACACGACAACTTACACGGTTTCATCGAGTATTAATATTCCAAATTTGATTTTCAATGGAGATTTCGAACAAGGTCCTATTGGATATTCGAATGACTATGTATTAACCATGCCGAACAACAATAACGGTGCACAAAGAGCCTATGGTGTTGTGACCGATCCAAGTACATGGTATAATGGTTTTTCCAATTGTGCAGACCATACAATTGGAAATGGAACGGGTAAAATGATGGTAGTTGATGGCTCTACTTATAATTTTGGAAACGACAAATTTTGGTGCCAAAATGTAGGTGTAGAACCGAATAAAACGTATCAAATCTCGTATTGGGCTTCAACCGTTGCAAATGGAAATGAAGCACAAATTCAAACACAAATCAATGGTTCGATTTTAGGCACTTCAACTTTGCCTTCTGGAAATTGCACTTGGCATCAAATCATTTATACGTGGAATTCTGGTAACAATTTCCTAGCTGAAGTTTGTTTTATTGACAAGCAATACGAAGCTATTGGAAACGATTTTGTAGTGGATGATATTTCCATGCGTTCACAAGGGAGCTGCACAGCTGATGTCACTGTAACAATGGCAACTGGTAGTCCTGATTATGGCATTACTTATCCGCTAAATATTTGTTTAAATGAAGAAAGTGTACATCCAGCAACGGGAATTGGATTTGTGCCTGGAGGTATCTACAATGCTACCCCACAAGGGTTAAATATTGATAATCTAAGCGGGGTAATTACGCCACAAGGTTCATCCTCTGGTACGTACGAAGTAACCTATACAGCACAGGTTTGTGGTACTTACATTCCTGATACAATGCTTGTTGTTATGCGATCGCTTCCAAACAAAACGGAATTGATTGGTGGTGATTACTATTGTGAAGGTCAAATTTTCAATCCACTAACCTTATATGTAACAGGTGCTCCTCCAATGACGGTTTATTACAATGTGGATGGTGTTTCTCAAACCATTAATAACATTACGACAAGCCCTATTAATTTAGGGAATGTTCCAGGTGTATATACATTGGATTCCATAACAGACGCTTATTGTTTCAACACCTTAGCCGGTTCGCAAACCATTTCTCTCGATGGAATTCCTCAAGTGCCTGAAATTGTTGGTGATTCATCGTATTGTAAAGATGCCAACGTTCATGAAATCTATGTGACAAACGCAACGGGAACCATTAATTGGTATGCCGATTCAGCTTTAACTCAATCGTTAGGTTCTAGCGTTTCGTTTTTGCCTTCCAATCAGGAAACGCTTACCTATTACGCAACACAATCTTTAAATGGTTGTGAAAGCGCGGCAAGTTCAGTGACAGTTTATATCAATGAATGTCCACTGATTGTTCCAAGTGCATTCACCCCGAATGGTGATGGCGAAAACGACAACTGGCAAATCATTGGTTTGGATACGCAATTCCCTGATAATTCTGTGACAGTCTTCAATCGTTGGGGAGAAACAATTTACGAGTCTATTCCTGGAAGTTACTCCAGCAAACCTTGGGACGGTAAATACAAAAATGCCTTGATGCCAGTAGGTAGTTATTATTACGTTATTCAACGATCTAAAAATGGTGCTATCGGCCCATTGAACGGAACGGTTTCAATAATCTTGAAAAAATGAGAAAGTTAATTTCATTCCTTACTTTGTTGGCAGCTTTCTCAGTTAAAGCACAGCAATTACCTCAATATTCGATGATAGTATTGAATAAAAGTTTGTACAATCCTGCCTATATCGGAAGCGCTTCTGGTACTAATATTGGATTAGGTGGAAGATGGCAAACAGTGGGTTTTGGAGGTGAGCCTCGTTCTGGGTATTTGACTTTTGAGAAAAGCTTAAATATCCGTGAAAAAGAACGTGTTAATCCGGGGATTCGTATCAGCAGTCCTATTCCAGAATCTGAGGTTTTACAAAAAAATAAATTTTCGCATGGTATAGGTGCACAAATGGTAATGGACAAAACTGGTGCATTCGGGTCTTTTCAATTAGCAGGACTTTATGGAGCGCATTACCAAGTAAATAAATTACTAAAAATCTCAGCCGGAGCTCGTTTGAGTTGGACAAACAATAGCTTTGATGCTGCAAAAGCTGTCGTATTGAATCCAAATGATCCAGCGGCAATGTACCAAGGAGGCGATGCAGAATACGATGAATTTATTGCTGGAAAATGGAATGCGAATTACATGCATTTTGGAGCAGGTGTAAACGTTCAATACCAAAACTTCTTTATTGGTGTTTCAGCAAATCAACTTTCCAAAGGAGCCATTCGTTTTGGAAGTTCAAATGTGAATTTTGACCCAAAACTGCATGCCTTCCTAATTACAGGCTATAATTTCGAGTTCAATTCTGAGTTCCAATTACAAACGACTGTTATTGTCAAAAGTATGCAGCCTGCACCAGCTTCAATTGAATTTAATGCCATGGCTTCAATAGGCGAATCGTTATTCGCAGGTTTGAATTATCACCACAAAGCTTCAGCGGGTATATTCGTTGGATTTAATTTGAATGAAAAATTCAGAGTAGCTTACGCATTGGATGTACCGACAACACGTTTGAACAAATTCAGCTGGGGTGGACACGAACTTTCTCTTAACTACAAATTTTAATCCCGTCATGAAAAAGATATTTAGTTTACTACTTGTTGGATTGACTGGAAATATTGCGCAAGCTCAATTCAATGGTATGACCGAACCAAAACGCCTCGATGTAGGTGTAAATACTTCTGCCGAAGAAAGCGCGCCTTTACTTTCTCCATCTGGAAAAGAAATCTACTTTGTTCGGACGTTTGATGATTTGAATGAAGGAGGAATAAACGACCAAGATATTTACGTTTCGACATTAAACGAAAAAGGAAAATGGAACGAAGCAGAAAACTTGGAAGACCTGAATAATCGCGATCATAACGCAATCGTAGCATTGAGCGCTGATGGAAATACAGCTTATGTTCTTTTCGCAAACGAAGGAAAAAACGACATTGGAAAGGGAATTGCAATTTCTAAAAAAACGGAAAACGGTTGGACAAAACCTGAAAAAATCAATATTCCAGGTCTTGATATCAAAAACAAAAATGTTGGATACACCGTTTCTTCTGATGGTAACGTAATCATTATTTCTTACGAAGGAGCTAATTCGCTCGGAAATGAAGATTTATATTATTCTAAAAAAGAAGGCTCCAACTGGACTGCACCAATTCACATGGGCGGAATTAACTCCAATGGTTATGAAATTTCACCTTTTTTAAATCCAACAAACGACACGCTTTATTTTGCAAGCTCAGGTTTCGGTGGACAAGGTGGTTGCGACATCTTTTATGCCGTTAAAAAAGGAGATTGGAACGATTGGTATTCACCGGTAAATATGGGAGACAAAATCAATTCTGCTGCTTTTGATGCTTATTTGATTAAAGTCGGGCAACGCTACTATTGGTCAAGTAATCGAAATGCAGAAGATGCTGATATCTATTGGGCTGAAACAATTCTACCTCCTGCTTTGAAAATTGCAGAAACACACGAAAACGTCACTGTTTTTCAAGGTACAGATGGCTCCATTGACTTAAGCATTACGTCAGGTGTTGCGCCTTACAAAGTAAATTGGAGCAATGGAATGACTACGGAAGACTTGAAAAAACTAAAAAGAGGAATGTACTTGGTTCAAGTAACGGATGCCATCAATCAGCAACAAACTTTGATGGTTGAAATTACAGAACCTCAACCTACCGTTCAGAAAGTTATTCAATTTCCTGAAGTACGTTACAAAGTGAACTCATGGGAATTTGTTAACGATTCTACTATTCAATCGTATGATTCTTTGAATAAAGTTGCTTCTTTATTGACAGAATACCCTGGACTTATGTTGGAATTGCTTTCCCATACAGATGCGCGTGGCGATGCAAAGAAAAACTTATTGCTATCCATGAACAGAGCGAAAGCGGTATATACGTATTTGGTGGAACAAAAAGGCATTGACCCAAGACGTTTGATTCCAGTTGGAAAAGGTGAAACAGAACCTGCGCGCATTATGGATCCTGCAACCAATGGTTTTATTGAACTGTCGGAAGCATATATAAATCAATTCAAAACAATCGATAAAACGAAGTTTGAAAATTTACATCAAATCAATCGTAGAACAGAAGGGAAAATCATTGGAATTGCTTTCGACCCGAACACAGCAGCTCCTGCGCCTAAAGAATATTTATTGCAAAAACCTAAATAGTAAATGGAACTACTCAATCTGATTTTTAGGCTGGGGGTATTGTTTGCCATTTATAGTTTTATTTGGTTTTTTATCGATGTATTTCTTGGAATACTAAGAGCCGGAAGACAGAAAACATTGGTGGAAAATTACCTCATCAAATCGGTGAAATACCTCTTTTTGGTAAACGTAACATTTCTCTTTGCTTTGGATCTCAATAAAAATGAATTGAGTCCATTGAACGTAATGCCTACTGCCATTATTCTTGTCGCTTATTTCGTTGGGAAATTTCAACAAAAGCAACAGCAAGTGGCTATGTTTGGACAATTCATGCCTGAAATGAAACAAAATGATTTTCATTTACAATCTGAAATTGTGTTAATTGTTTGCAGTGTCATTTTGTTTGCTGGCTTATTGTTCTTTCCTAATTATGCTGAAAATGGAATTGCAAATTGGTTTCACAAAAGCATACTTGATATCGAAAACACAGCCATTATTGGTTTCATTTTCAAAGTGATAGGTTTCTTCTTCTTGTTGAATATGATTATCAAAATGCTCAACGCTATCAATTATGTGCTTTCAGGAAAACCTTTGATGGACATACGCACTTCTTTTCGCTCAGGCAAATCCGATAACGACAAGTTTGATGACTTTGAAGAAATCAACTAACTTTACTTTATGGATGAAAAAGAACTTTTAGAATTATCTGAGGAAATCGTTATGGCCTTGGTAAAACTATCCATGGGAGAAAAACCTGGATTTTTGTCGGGAGGCGTTTACAAAAAATTGGCTTCACACTACCGTTTCAATGAAATAAAAGCGTGTTACATTGGTCATTTAGAGCAATTTAAAGGAACGTATGAAAATGCGCAAGAATTGAAATCATTAACGGATTTTCGTTACCGCATTGTTGAAATTTACAATTCGTAAAAGCACATGGATTTTTCCTTCGGAAAGGAGTACAAACTTTGTAGTCTCAAGCAAATTGACCAACTTTTCAAGGAAGGAAAACGGATTCGAGAGTTTCCGTTTCAATTTGTAATACACGAAGCAAACCATGAAAAAACAGCCTTTCAAATCGTCGTTTCTGTTTCAAAACGAAATTTCAAACATGCACACGACCGCAATTTGGTCAAAAGACGCATGCGAGAAATTGTTCGTATCAACAAAGCTATTTTAGAAAAAAAGCTACAAGAACAAGATAAACAACTAAATATTGCCGTTATTTACGCTCATCGTGAAATTTTGGACTTTCAACAGATGGAACGAAAATTGATTAAAGGCTTACATAAATTAACCCAACAAATTGAACAAAATGATTAAAATTCGTCACGCATTTCTTTTGGTATTGTTGAGCATCCAGTTGCTTTCAGCTACAGCTTTCGGACAATCGAACGGATTTGAAGTATTGAAAAATCTAGAAATCATGGATCAAGTCTATGAGCATTTGGATTTATACTTTGTGGACGAACCCCAGAATGGAAAATTGTCGAAAACGGCAATTGACGCCATGTTAAAAGAATTGGATCCGTATACCGTTTATTACCATGAATCAAATATTGAAGATTATCGATTGATGACGACAGGACAATACGGTGGAATTGGAGCCTTGATTCGCAAAATGGGAGACTATACCTACATCGCAGAGCCGTATGAAGGAAACCCGGCACAAAAAAGTGGATTAAGAGCAGGAGATAAAATTCTTTCTATCGACGGAAAAAGCATGTTCAAAAAACCTTCAGATGATGTTTCAAGTGCGTTAAAAGGTCCCAAAGGAACAAGTATCAAAATTGAGGTTGAACGCCCAAATGAAGGGAAGAAAATCATTGAAATTGCACGTGACGAAATCAAAATCCCCGATGTTCCCTATTTTGGAATGGTGGACAGCAAAACAGGATATGTGAAACTTAATAGCTTTACGCAAACAGCTGCATCCGATGTAAAAAATGCCATCGAAAAAATGAAAGGTAATGGAATGGAGCAACTCGTGCTTGATTTACGCGGAAATGGCGGTGGTTTATTAATTGAAGCGGTTAAAATCATCAATTTCTTTGTGCCTAAAAATACAGTTGTGGTTACTACGAAAGGAAGAGTTGCTGAAGAAAATCGTGTGTATAAAACGTTAGATGAACCAATCGCTGAAAAAATGCCACTTGTCGTATTGATTGATGAAGGTTCAGCTTCTGCAAGTGAAATTGTTTCGGGCGGACTTCAGGATTTAGATAGAGCAGTAATTGTAGGTCAAACAAGCTTTGGTAAAGGTTTGGTACAACGTACGTACGACTTGAAATACGGATCGAAAATGAAATTAACCATTGCTAAATATTATACGCCTTCTGGCCGATGCGTGCAGCGTTTGGAATATTACGACAAAGAAACGGGTACCAAACCAAAAGAAATTCCGGATTCACTTTTGAAAACTTTCTACACTAAAAATGGACGTAAAGTGATTGACGGACGTGGAATCGAACCAGATGTGGACGTGGAATTAGAAGATTTGAGCCGTTTGTCTGCTATGTTGATTTCGGGCAACCATATTTTCAATTATGCGACAGAATATTACTACAAGCACCCAACTATTGATTCAGCAGGCATTTTCAAATTGACCGAAGCTGATTATGCCGATTTTAAAACGTACATTCTTAAACAAGACTTCAAGTACACAACTGCTTCAGAGGAAATGTTGAAGAAAATGCAAGAAACAGCTGAAAAGGAAGGTTATTTTGGAGATGTAAAAACGGAATACGATGCCATGCTTCAAAAATTGACACCAAGCAAGGAACGTGACTTGGAGAAATTCAAGAAAGAAATTACTGAAATGCTTGAAAACGAAATTGTTTCCCGTTACTATTATCAAAATGGAAGAACCAAAGATGCGTTCCGATACGACAATACCTTAAACAGAGCGAAAACAATTTTAGCAAATCCAACTGAGTACAATACTATTTTGAAGAAATAGTCGTTAAATCAGCATGTTAAATCGTTTTTTCGGTTCGCAATTCCATCAGCACTTTTACTATTTTGTGCTCCTACTCTTTTTTGTGGGAGTATGTTGTAGCACGTTTTTGATGTCAATGGGCTTGCTTTTAGGCGGTTTAAATTTCATTTTACAAGCTGACTTTAAATCCTATTGGAAGCATTTACGTACGAACCGATTCTTCTGGCTGATTACGTTGTTTTATGGCTTGCATTTGATTGGCTTGTTTTGGACTTCCGATTTTCAATACGGAGGAGATGACATCCGGAAAAAAGCTGCGTTGTTGGTCATTCCATTATTGATTTGTTCGCAAGACCTACCTTCTATCCGCGTCCGCTATCGACTACTGTTGGCTTTTGTTGCCACTTTGTTCATCACTTCCCTTATCAATTTCATCGCTTATCAACTCTATCGTGAGCAAATGCACATTATTGATATTCGTGGCTTGTCACTTTTTGGGTCACATATTCGCTATGGAATTTTAATTGCCTTGGGAACAGGAATTTCAGTTGAATTAGCAAACTATTACGAACGACAAAAATGGTTTTTTCTAGCACTGATTCCGTGGTTTCTATTCTACACCTATTTCAGTCAAGTGCTTTCAGGAGTGATTGCAATGGTAATTGTTTTGGCGGTAATTCTCTTGTTTCGTTTTTCCGCAAAATTGCGTTTACGTTTGAGTATAATGGGTGCTGTTTTGTTGCTGGGAACTTCGTATTTCGTGGTGCATTACTTGTCTCAACCCATTAATTACACCTTCAAAAACAAGAACGAATTAACCTTATCAAGTGCTTGGAATCAACGTTCCGCTATTCATTATGATAGTTTAGATCAACGGCAACAAAAACTCTCAACCACTTTGCAACGCTATTTATCATCCAAAAATTTGGAAACGAACGGAAAAGGAGTTGCTGCTTTGGATAAAAGCGACATTCGTAATATTGAAGAAGGTTTTGCAGATATTCACGAAACAGAAAATGGTTTGATGGCACGCCTATATGGAATTCGTTTTCAATTACACAATACTGAAAATCCAAATGGACATTCGATTTTGGAACGCATTGAATTTTGGAAAAACAGTTGGCAAATCATTCAGAATAATTGGCTTTTTGGAGTAGGAACGGGAGATGTACAGCAAGAAATTTTAAAAATGTACGACAAACGAAACTCTCCATTAACAGAAGAACACCGTTTGCGCACGCACAATTCCTACCTTACCTTTTGGTTGACTTTTGGGATTTTTGGCCTACTCTTTTTCATTTATTTACAGTGGACATTCCTTCGTTTTCAATGGCACAATCAAAGTATCATAGGAGTGATGTTCATTCTTGTTGCCTTCGGAACATTTTTCTTTGAAGACACCTTGGAAACCCAGATGGGAATTACGTTCTTTGCTTTATTCTACGCATTTTTTAGTCGCAAAGAAATCACTCCAAGCACCCCTCATTCATAACACCCACGATTTGTTCGGGAGTCATATAATAGCTTTTGTGGCGCTCACGGTATTTTTTGGAAATGCGATTATTGTGGTAAAAATAATTGACGCCATCCAACAATTGTTTTCCCAACCCATGCCGAATAGCCGTTTCATCTGCTTTGCATTCTGTGTGGCGCATCGCTTTTTTGGAAGTCACATAACTTGTAATAAACGATAACATTTCAGGATTTTCCTTTTTCGAGTAATCCAAAATATGCGCTAATTCATGACCAATCCACCCGACAAGTGAATTAAAACTCAAATCCTTGTAATACATCCCATTGTTTTCCTGCGTTTCATTCACAAAAATCTGGTAATGCCTTCCTTGTCTTGAGCGGAACAAAAAATCCCAAAAAGGTTGCGCTTGCATGGTTGCACTAATGGTTTTAAGTCGCATCGATAAATGAATATTTTTTAACTCTGGATAATGCCTCAAAGCCACGTAGAAAGCCAATTTTAATTTTTTATCCCTTACGTGGACTTGTTTTGTGTGTGCATACAATTGATCGTAAAATTGCATTGAATCCAAAAAGTCTTCTTCCAAATAGTTGATGGTATCGCAATATATTTCCAATGAAACTTGACTATCTTGTGCAACGACTTGATTAGAAAAAATAGGAAAGTAAATTGCAAGAAAAAAGACACGCCACATATTCACTTATTTCAGCATAAATGTAGCAAACATTGCGTTTCATTACAATCAATTTCCTGCTAAAATGCGAATTAGTAATTTCAATTTTTTTCTCAACAAGTATACTTATGTCCACCAAAAGCCGTTTTCGTGAACACATCCCATAAATGTGTCCATTTTTTAGTAGAAAAACTTTTTCAAAACCTTAAGCGAAAATGTTCAGCATTTTCGCACAATCAACTACTAGAAAGTCATTCCGACCAATCGGGAGGAATAAATAAACCATGGACTGATATTCAAGAGTTGACATTCGAGAATGAAATCTTCCAAAATAATTAGATTGATTTACAGCTGTTTAAAAAGCCAATCACTCAACTCCATTCGCAATATCATCAACTTTTCACTAACTTCGCCCTACGATGTCAATTGAGGTAAAAAATCTATTCAAATACTACGGCGAACAAGCTGCGGTGCGCGATGTAAGTTTCTCCGTTAAGAAAGGGGAAATTGTCGGTTTCTTAGGGCCAAATGGTGCAGGAAAATCCACAACGATGAAAATCATCACAGGTTATATTCCATCTTCTGCTGGTGAAGTGTATGTCAGCGGTATGAAAGTGGACGTTGAAAACCTGAAAACGCGCCAAATTATTGGTTATCTTCCTGAAAACAATCCTTTGTACACAGACATGTATGTGAAGGAATACTTGGAGTTTGTTGGGAGAATTTACAAGATAAAAAACCTGCGTTCGCGCGTGGCTGAAATGATTGATGCGGTCGGTTTAGACGTGGAGCAAAACAAAAAAATTGGTGCACTTTCAAAAGGGTATCGTCAACGTGTCGGTTTAGCGCAAGCAATTATTCACGACCCTGAAGTCTTGATTTTAGATGAACCTACAACGGGATTGGACCCGAATCAATTGGTAGAAATCCGGGAATTAATCAAACAAATTGGAAAAGAAAAAACGGTGATTTTTTCCACGCACATCATGCAGGAAGTGGAGGCCATTTGCGACCGTGTTGTGATTATATCGAAAGGACAAATCGTTGCCGACGATAAAGCAGCTTCTTTGCAAAAAGAAAACGATCATCAGACAGTTTATGTGGAATTCGACAAACAAGTTTCCAAAGCACAATTGACAAAAATTCCTGCTGTTCGAAAAGTACAAGCTGTTCAAAATGGCTGGTTGTTAGAAACCGTGGAGGAAGTCGATTTACGCAAAGAAGTGGCTCAATTTGCCCAAAAAGAAAATTGGTTGATTTTGACCTTGAAAATTGAGCAACGCACACTAGAAGAAGTATTTAAAGAATTAACGAAATAAAAAATGCCAACAAATTTTATTGAAGAATTGAGATGGAGAGGGATGGTGCACGACATCATGCCCGGTACAGAGGAAGCATTGATGAAACAAACAGCCGCAGGTTATATTGGTTTTGATCCTACAGCGGATTCATTGCATGTTGGGCATTTGGTACAAATCATGACTTTGGTGCATTTTCAACGTGCAGGGCACAAACCGTTTGCCTTGGTAGGTGGTGCAACTGGAATGGTGGGCGACCCATCTGGGAAATCACAAGAACGCAATTTATT
>CAZHPL010000001.1:3395-6244 GCA_964534495.1 uncultured Lishizhenia sp. | reverse complement strand
TCGAGAGCCAACATGAGAGTTCATAGAGTGCCTTATAGGTATCCATTGGATGGATTTTGCAATCATGACTCCATTGTTCTTCAACACCATACAAATTAAGTATCTCTTCTACCTGCCACTGAATTTCATCTTCAGCTTTTGTGTCAATCTGAATGAATACCCACTGTCCACGCATCTGGCCGTTGTCTCCAGAAATCATGGAATCAGAAATAGCGTCAAACGGGCTATCCGCATCGTCAAGCAATTCCAATGTTTGTTTTATTAGACGCTGAAACATTAAATCACAATGTGGCTTGCGTGAAATCGCAATTGGAAAAATTCTTAGATTTTTCGAGCGAAAATGCAGCAGAAATGGTCAACAATTACGACTGGTTTCAAAACATGAGCTTTTTGGATTTCATTCGCGACGTTGGAAAACACATCACTGTCAACTATATGCTATCAAAGGATTCTGTGAAAAAACGCTTGGAAACGGGCATGTCGTTCACTGAATTTTCATACCAATTGGTGCAAGGTTATGACTTTTACCATTTGAACCTTCACCACAATTGCATCGTTCAAATGGGCGGTTCAGACCAGTGGGGAAATATAGTTACAGGAACGGAATTGATTCGCAGAAAATCAGGTGGAGAGGCGTATGCCGTTACAACTCCTTTGATTAAAAAAGCCGACGGAACGAAATTCGGAAAAACAGAAGGTGGTAGCGTTTGGTTGGATGCTGAGAAAACAAGTCCGTACCAATTTTACCAATTTTGGTTGAATTCCAGCGACGCCGATTCATCCAATTACATTCGCATTTTCACCTTGCGCGGGAAAGAAGAAATCGAAGCATTGGAAGCGGAACACAACGAAGCACCGCATTTGCGTATTTTACAAAAAGCAATTGCAGAAGACATTACAACCCGCGTTCACGGAGCAGAGGCCTTGCAAGCAGCAATTGCAGCGAGTAGTATTTTATTCGGAAAATCTACTTCAGACGATTTAAAATCCTTGAGTGAGAAAGACTTTTTCAGTGTATTTGAGGGAGTTCCTCAAGCGACTATTTCTCGCGAAGAATTCGGAGAAGGCATCAGTATCGTGGAAGCTTTAGCAGCAAAAACGAATTTCTTACCTTCCAACGGTGAAGCTCGCAGGGAACTGAAAGCCAATGCGATTGCGGTCAACAAAGAAAAGGTAACAGAAGCTTTTGTTGTAACAAACGAGCACTTGATCAACAACAAATACGTGCTACTCGGAAAAGGCAAGAAGAACAATTATATTTTGGTGGTGGAGTGATAATTCCCCACGCCCTGACGGAAGTGAAAAGCTTTGCGAAAGTCAAAACACAGCCTTCCGATAGGAAAAGCGACCGAGAGGAAGCTCTTTTCTGTTGGACAAAGGCGTAGTTATTGACAGAGCAAACTTGGAGATGTAGGCGGATAAGGCGCAGAAAAAAAATGAAAAAAAGCTAAATCAACTGATTCTGCTCAGATTTATTCACTGCCATTTTATTTCACACTTATTGTTTCACGAATCGCTGCGAATGACCGCTAGTTTGCAAGAACAAAAATCTGTATTTTGGTATAAAAATTGGAAGTTCTGAATAAAAAGCGAAAAATGAAAAAGTTATTCGGATGGAGTTTGGCAGGAATGGTTTTGCTGAGTTTGATTTCCATGCGGGAGCCTGGTGATTTGCCAAAGGTTGAAAATAAAGCGTTTCAGGTGGGTGAAAAATTAAGGTATCGCATCACGTACGGTTTTATTGATGCAGGCGAAGCGGTGCTGGAAATTAAAAGTACGACCAAGAAAAATGCAAATGGACGTGAAATGTGGCATGCCGTTGGAATTGGACGCACTTTAGGCGGGTTTAATTCCGTATACAAAGTGGAGGATCGATACGAATCTTACCTCGACAAACAGGGTGTTTTTCCATGGTATTTTGTCCGTCGCGTGGACGAAGGTGGTTATAAAATCAATCAGGATTATAGTTTTTTGCACCACAAACAAAAAGTTGAAAACGGAAAGGGAAAATCGTTCAAAGTGCCAATGGGTGTGCAGGATATGATTTCATCGTTTTACTATGCCCGAACCTTGGATTTTGACGGCATTAAAAAGGGAAAAGTGTTTTCATTTCCTTGTTTTATGGACGATGAATTGTACACCTTGAAAATCAAATACGCTGGTGACGAGGTAATCCATATTCGCAAAGGAAAATTCAAGTGCATGAAGTTTGTTCCCGTTGTGCAAACAGGGCGTTATTTTAAAAGTGAGGAAGATGTGAATTTCTGGGTAACAAAAGACGAAAACCACATTCCTATTTTGGTAAAAGCAAAAATTCCTGTGGGCGTAGTGAAAATGCACTTAGTAGAATGGAGCGGCTTGCGCAATGAGTTGGCAATCGTGAAATAACGAAAACATTGCATGGCGGTTCATATTACTTTGAAAATTGTATCTTTGGCGTCCTGAATTAAGGCGCACGTGGCGCAACTGTCCTTTTAGGATTTCAGTTGACCACGAGAACTTCGGCCCCGTGGCGCAACTGTATAGCGCATCAGATTTCGGCTCTGAGGGTTGGGGGTTAGAATCCCTCCGGGGTCACAAAAAGAACCCAGCACGCAAGTGCCGGGTTTTTTATTTTATGAGCATGCAAAATTTATTTTGAATGGCGGTTAAAATAAAAAGACCATGAACTGTGTCAACAGTTTGGGTTCTATGCTTGGATTGAACCAAAAAAATGGAAAACGCGTTAGCGTAATCCCGGGGTCACAAAAAGAACCCAGCACGCAAGTGCCGGGTTTTTTATTTTATTGAGCAAGCAAAATTTATTTTGAATGGCGGTTAAAATAAAAAGACCATGAACTGTGTCAACA
>CAZHPL010000001.1:0-3295 GCA_964534495.1 uncultured Lishizhenia sp. | reverse complement strand
GTTTGGGTTCTATGCTTGGATTGAACCAAAAAAATGGAAAACGCGCTAGCGTAATCCAGCGGTCACAAAAAGAACCAGCACGCAAGTGCCGGGTTTTTTATTTTATGAGCATGTCTAGTCCTGAAATAGCGATACAAAAAAGACATCGAATCGAATAGCATACAAATGAAAAGTTATTTTGCCATGTGATAATTAAGTGTTTTTCTTGAATTATTTATTTTTTTACGTGTTTTTAATCACTATTACATGAAATTCATGTACCTTTCGCTTAAGTAAATTTTAATTATTAGAATGAATATTAAGTGTTTTTTACAACAATTAAGTGTTTTTCATGGAAGAATGGTGCCCGAAGACGGAGTTATCGTTGGTTATGGTGCTATTATAGAAGTGTTTAAATTAGCCGTTCCAATACCAAATAAACTTTCATTTGTTAGTTCAAAGAACAGACAATTTGAAAATGACGAATGGAAAGTATATCCTGCCAGCTATCTTCCTGATGAAAATCTCTATAAACAACTAATATTTGCATTAAAGTATGAAGGAGTAAACCTACTTGTGTTTAAAAAATTGTTTGAAGTGCTCTCGTCGGTAGAAATGGAAGAGATGATTCAGCAGGAAAATCTTGGGCAATACAGCAGAAGAATTTGGTTCCTTTATGAGTGGTTGACAGAAAAAAAATTAAATATCCCAGACCTAAAAACAGGAAATTTGGTGCCTGTTATTGATGAAAAATTACAATATGCAATTGATGGAGTAAGTTCACCACGACATAAAGTAATTAATAATCTTCCTGGAAATAAGGATTTTTGCCCGCTTATTAGAAAAACAGAAAAGCTTGAGAAATATATTGAATCAAATATTCGTAAAGAAAAAAGTAACTACTTAAATCGGGTTCATAAGGATATTCTACAAAGAGCTTCCTCATTTCTTCTTCTAAAAGATTCAAAAGCATCATTTTCAATTGAGGGAGAAGACCCAAGAAACAATCGTGCTGCACGTTGGGGAATAGCAATTGGTCAGGCGGGTAAAAATGAACTTTCAATAGCAGAATTGAATCGTTTGCAACAATTGGTAATTGAAAATGACCGATTTGTCAAAATGGGAATCAGGAGTCAGCAAGGGTTTATTGGAGATAGGGACCGTTCAACACAAGAGCCAATTCCGGATCATATTTCTGCAAAGTATGAAGATATTGAACAACTAATGGCTGGCTGGCTACAAACACAAAAAACACTTACGCAATCACGCATGGACCCCGTATTAGTGGCCGCAATAATAGCATTTGGTTTTGTCTTTATTCATCCTTTTGTTGATGGAAACGGACGATTGCATCGCTATATCATTCATCATATTTTATCGAAAACAGGTTATACAGAACAAGGAATAATATTTCCAATTTCAGCATCAATTCTCACACATATAAAGGATTATGCAAAAACCTTAGAATCCTATTCACATCCAATTTTGAATTTCATTGAATGGAAAGCATCAGAAAATAATAATGTTGAAATATTCAATGACACCATAGACTATTACCGCTATTTTGATGCGACACTTTGGTTAATATCATTCCTAATGAAGTTGACTATTTAATGAAGTATGATACTTACAAAAAAATCCTAGATAACAAATACGAAATGCCAGACAATATGGTCTCGCTTTTGATCGGGTTTTTAGAACAAGGAAATGGAAAACTTTCTGCGCGTGCACGAAAGAAAGAGTTTTCCGCTTTAACACAAAATGAAGTTGAAGAAATAGAGAAAACTTTCAAAGAAATCTTTGATTTATCGTTTCTGTGATTGAAGCAGTGTTAATGTAATCCACCATAAAAAAATAAATGCTGAGCAATCAACAATCTATACTTAGCTTTGCAACAAATTACTTTCTATGACATTTCGCGATTTAAACTTGAAAAAACCACTATTGAATGCATTGGATGATTTGGGTTATCAAACGCCAACCACCATTCAGTCCGCAAGTTTCAACGTCATGATGTCGGGAAAAGATACCATTGGAATCGCTCAAACAGGAACGGGAAAAACATTAGCCTATTTACTTCCGTGCCTGTGTATGTGGAAATTTTCCAAAGACCCGCATCCTCAGATTTTGATTGTTGTACCGACAAGAGAATTGGTTGTTCAAGTTGTAAGCGAAGTAGAGAAGTTGACGACATACATGAATGTAGCTGTAGGAGGTGTTTACGGTGGTGCCAATATGAACACACAAGCTGCAATGGTCTTACAAGGATTAGACATTCTTGTTGGAACTCCAGGACGCATTTTGGATTTAGCATCAAGCGGTTCGTTGCAATTGAAACACATCAAAAAAGTGGTAATTGACGAAGTAGATGAAACACTTAGTCTTGGGTTTAGACCACAATTGCTTCAACTCTTTGGGTTTTTACCTCCTAAAAAACAACACATGGTTTTTTCAGCGACGTTATCGGAGGAAGTAGCTTTATTTTTGGATGATTATCTAATTAATCCAGAACGTGTTGAAGCTGCTCGTGCGGGTTCGCCCATTGAAAAAATTGACCAAACAAGTTATCGCGTACCCAATTTTCTTTCCAAAGTTGTTTTGCTTCGCCATCTTCTTCAACAAACGGATGTAAATGCTAAATTGCTTGTGTTCGTTTCTTCACGTGCCTTAGCCGATTTAGTGTTTGAACAGATCGAAGATGATTTTGCTGATACAATGGGTATAATTCACTCTAACAAAGCTCAAAATTTCCGTTTCGATACGGTCCAAAAATTCCAAAAAGGAAGCATTCGTATTTTGATAGCCACCGATTTGATTGCACGCGGTATCGACGTTACAGACGTTTCTCATGTCATCAATTTTGACCTTCCTGAAAGTCCTGAAAACTATGTACACCGCATTGGCCGTACTGGAAGGGCCGATAAAAATGGAATTGCTATCAGTTTTGTGACAGAAAAAGACGATTCATTTGTAGCCGCGATTGAAGCACTCACACAACAGCCCTTTTCATTTACGGGAGTACCCGAAGAAATTGAATTCACGGATGAACTGTTGGAATTCGAAAAACCTAAAATCATCCAACCGTTAAAGTCCATCAAATTACCACTATCGGAAAACAAAGGCGCCTCTTTTCACGAGAAAAAAGCGAAAAACAAAAAAGTAAATGTTCGCTACAACCATAAAAAAGCCATGCAAGAAAAGTATGGCAAACCGAAGAAAAAGAGGTGATTTTTTTAATTAAAGTTGATGCTTTTCTTCTTCTTTGAAGAACTTTGAGTCTTTAGTAATTGAGCTTGAAGTCTCGCTTTCTCTAAGG